>NZ_FUXM01000002.1 GCF_900167165.1 Carboxydocella sporoproducens DSM 16521
ATTTGACGGTGATTTTAATGCATGATTTTTTGTATTGAATTATACTTTTACCAAGAATTATATAGATCAGTTATTGAGGGAGGTAACAAAAATGGTACATGCAACGGTAATGGCAAAAGAATCTGACAATGATCAACTTATAATCGTACATTGGCTTCCCCAGAATGTTGATTATGCTGTTGTTTTAATGGATATGGCCGAAAAAATGGTTTATAAACCATTTGATGCCTGGCTTGGCCGTATTATCAAAAACAAAACAATCAGAGCCTATCATTTAGAACATTGTCTATTACTTATTGACTATCTTGCCTGTGAGGTAGGGGTTCCAATATGGAAGCTAAACTACAAATACTTAAAAAACTTTCTATATGATTATTATCCTAAAAAAGTTATAGCAAGTTATGACCAACAAAAATATTTAATCAAATCAATTATATTGCTAATTCGATTTATGCTGAAAAAGGGTTTTAAGTTGGATGTTTCTTCAAAATTATGGTTTTTATTAGGCGAAAATAATTTTGAAAAATTCATAAGGAGTAGATGCAAAATGGGAAGAAAATTATTGACATTAAAAGAAGATCTGGAATATCTTTATGAAGTTTGGAATTTTAAACCTTCATTAGCTATTGTAGGTGGTAGCGTTGGAGATGCCAGAATAGATGGGCTGGTACAAATGGCGTCTGAAATTGGTATCAATGTTTATATTTTTGACTCTATAGAATGTTTAGAAAAACATAAAAGTGTTTGTGATAACAATTGTCAAAAGTTTATGGTGGTCAGGGAAATTCATGGAGTGAAGGAAATTGACCCAATAGAATTTATTGAGGATGTGCTTAGAGATGCTATCGGCTATTAGTCTTGCAATATTTGGTTTCTTAGCAGGGGTTTGGCTGGGAAAGCTTCAGTGGAAAATAAACAGGGAAGCTACAGCTCCGAGTTATTCTTTATACAAACCTGAAATTTATTTAGCCTATGAAACGTTACACTATTTAAGGCAAGGCCTGACTCCGGAAACAGCTCAAAAGGTTGTTGAAATTATTAAAAGAATTATTCCGGTAGATGCTGTAGCGATTACTGATACCCAGCAAATTATAGGATTTGCCGGAGCAGGCTGCAATCATCATCGTTTAGGGAAAAGTATTATTACTAACGTAACCAAGGAAGCCATTAATGCAGGTAAGGTGATGGTAATAAATAACGGTGAATTTAATTGTTCAATTAAAGATTGTTCCTGTCCCCTTAAAGCAGCGGTAATTGTACCTCTTTTTTGTGACAGCAAGGTTGTTGGTACCCTGAAATTATACCAGGTTAATAGGACTCGCATTGATGATTATCTACTGAACTTAGCCAAAGGTATCGGCCAGATCCTTAGTATTCAGATTGAACTTGCGGAAAAAGAACATCAAAAACAATTGGCGGCCAAAGCCAAGCTAGAAGCCCTGCAGGCTCAGATTAGACCTCATTTTCTGTTTAACGTTATCAACACGATTATCTATTGTAGTAGAAATGACCCGGATAAGGCTCGGGAGTTGCTAATTGAGTTCTCAAAGTTCTTCCGCAAAACATTAAAAAGTGACCAAGATTTTATCACCCTCAGCGAGGAAATTGAATATATCAAAACTTATATAACGTTAGAACAAGCTAGATTTGGTGATAGACTTAAAGTTGCCTTTAATGTGGAGTCGCATCTATTAAATATTTTAATACCTGGACTAATTATTCAGCCCTTGGTTGAAAATGCCATCTTACATGGAGTTTCACCCCTTACCAATGGTGGAGAAGTTACAATAACTTGTAAAGAAAAGAATAAAACTTTATATGTGCTGGTTCGTGACAACGGTAAAGGAATTCCTAGAGACCGGCAAGCTAAAATACTGATTCCTACTCAAGATACTAATAACGGTTTGGCTTTAAGCAATATTGACCAACGATTAATAAGTTTGTATGGACCAAAATACCGGTTGAAAATCAAAAGCCAGGAACATCGTGGAACGATGGTATTAATTAAAATACCTTTAGGTGGTGTCAATGATGCGCGGAGTATGTGTAAAATGTCGAAATTGTATGATTCCGATGGCAGGGACTTGTCCTATCATGCACTGTGCTAAAGGATTAATTAATGGCCCTTGTGGAGGGGCTCAAAATGGCAAATGTGAAATTGATGGAGTTAAAGACTGTGTATGGTGCATGGTTATTCCCAAAGTTCAAAATAGAAGGATATCGATAACGCAGATCCTGAATCAGATTAAAGACTATTCGGTGGTGAGGACTAATGGATTTTAGAAGAAAATTATTATCAGGGCAATTCATAACAACCGTTGAATTATGTCCTCCGAGAGGGATAGATTGTTCAAAATTACTCACAACGGCTAAAAAAATTTGGGGGAAAGTTGATGCAATTAATATCACCGATAATCAAAGGGCAAGTATTAAGATTTCTCCAGTGGCTGTATGTGCCATATTACTAAAGGAAGGCATTACTCCCATATGTCAACTGACCTGTAGAGACAGAAACCGGATGGCCTTACAATCTGAGATTTTGGGAGCAGCGGCTTTAGGGGTAGAATATTTCCTTTTTATGACAGGTGATCATACATTAATCGGTGAAGACCCCAAGTCTAAATCTGTGTTTGACCTGGACTCAGTACAGCTCATGGCTACCGCTGCTCAACTTAACAATGGCTATACTTTAAACGGCAAGGTTTTGACCGGAAAACCTAATTTAATCTATGGTGGTGTAGTAAATCCCTCACTTCAGTGCAGAGAAGCCCAAATGTGGAAATTAGAGAGGAAAGTGGCCGCTGGTATCAGGTTTGTACAAACACAGGCGGTATATTCTGTTCGGGAAGTTGCTGATTTTATTGAAGATGCTAAAAGATTTAACATACGGTTTTTGGTAGGTATTATTCCTTTAAAATCAGCTGCTATGGCCAGGTATATGAACAAAAACATTCCCGGAATTAAGGTTCCGGAGAAATTCATTGATATTCTTGAAAAATCTAAAAATCCTATAAAAGAGGGATTAAGAATTGCACAAGACACCATTAATGAATTAAAAAGTATTTCTGATGGAGTTCATATTATGCCAATGGGTACAGAGGAATATTTAGAAGAATTAGTATGATTTGAAAGGAAGATTTAAAATGAAAAAGTTACGAGTACTAATCGTTGATGATGAGTACCCCGCCCGCAAGGAGTTACGATATCATTTGAGCATGTTTAACAATATTTCCATAGTTGGCGAAGCCAGTAATGCCAATGAGGCTTATCAACTGATTACCGCTCTAAATTATGATGCCGTCTTTTTAGACATAAGAATGCCAGATATGAGTGGCATTGAACTAGTTCATATATTGCAAAACATGGATAGCGCCCCCAAAATTATTTTTGTTACGGCCTATGAAGATCATGCTATCGAAGCTATTAAAGTTAAAGCTTTTGACTATCTTTTAAAACCTATTGAAAAATCCAAAGTTGAGGAGGTTATAAATCGATTATTTACAGAGTTCAGCAAGGAAGGATTTCCTTCTGGGAAATCAAATTATTTCCAAATAGTTACAGGGAAATTAAGAGGAACTATCTATCCTGTTAAGATAGAAGATATAATTTTCTTTTACTCTGAAAAAGAGTTTGTCTATTTAAGAGTTAAACAAGGTGAAGATTTAATAACACGATTTACCATTAAAGAACTTGAGCAAAGATTGAATCCGGCTATGTTTTTTCGCCCTCACCGATGTTATATTGTCAATATTAATTACGTAAAAGAAATCCGTCCTAGTTTCCACGGTTGCTACACGCTGATTATGAAGGACAAAGATAGTACAGAAATCCCTGCAAGTAGAGGCAAATCAAAACTTTTAAAAAAGATTTTTAATATATAAATCTAAAAGCAGGCAAATTATAAAATTAACATTCTTGGAATCCTCAATAACTTATGGTTATTTGGGGTTCCAATAATGTTAATTTTCAAAAAAAAACAAAATATTTTCATTTTCATTTCAGGCCTTTATTTTCTATTTTTATTTTTGCAGGAAAAACATATCAAACGTCGAATTTTAAAAGTTTAAAGGGGCGAAGTATATGAAAACAATTAAAGATATACAGCAATATTTAAAAGAATTACTTAGCCGTAATCAGGAAATACCGCTAGACATGTTAGAACTGCTGAAAGCCGATCACCGACCAGCAGTAAAAAAGCTATTGCTCAGATATATGAAAAACAGAGAAAAAAACTATTTATTACAAAAACGCTGGCATGATTTTAGGGCGTTAGAAAAACGATACCGCCAGCAAGGATTGTTGGTTGCAGGAGTGGACGAAGCCGGGCGAGGTCCGCTGGCCGGTCCAGTAGTAGCCGCTGCTGTTATTTTACCTGAAGATTGTTATTATCCTGTTTTGGATGACTCGAAAAAACTAACTGAATCTAAACGTAATCAGTTATATGAACAAATAAAACAGGATGCGATCGCCTGGGCGGTCGGAATTTCCGATGTGGCTGAAATTGAACAACTTAATATTCTAAATGCCACTAAACTGGCCATGCTAAGGGCAGTAAAAGGACTAAAAGTAGAGCCAAAAGTTTTGCTAATAGATGCTTTAACTTTAGCGGACTGGCCTGGTCATCAAGAAAGGATAATTGATGGTGATGCGTTGCATGCGTGTATTGCTGCTGCTTCGGTTATCGCCAAAGTTACAAGGGATCAAATGATGGCAGAAATAGGGAAATTGTTTCCGGAATATGGTTTCGAGCAACATAAAGGATATGGTACAGCAGCACATATTGCTGCTTTAAAAAAATATGGCCCATGCCCGCAGCATCGCTGGTCCTTTGTAAGAAAATTTTTGCTGGAGAGTGAGCGGATTGAAGCTCGACCGCTTGTTGGAAATACAGACAAAAGCTATTGATAATATCTTAAAAAACTTGAAGTTAAATATTGGAAGGCAAATTTGGGCTAAAGTTATAGATGTCAAAGGCGATGAGCTCAAGATTGCCATTGGTGATATAATTATTTTTGCGCAAAGTGAGCTCAATTTAAAGCCAGGACAAAATGTACTACTTAAGGTCAATGATATTAGAGAAAACAGGGTTTTCTTTCAGACTCTTGTTGAGTTAAACCAGAGCGAAATGTTGATATTAGATTATATTTCCAAACATAATATCCCCCAAACTGAGCGCTGGATCAAATGGTTACAACTGGCGATTAAGTTGCATGGCAGTTCTGCTGAAACATTAAAAGCTGCTGTTTTCGCAGCACGAGAAGGTTTGCCCCTTAAGAAAAAATTGTTGAATTTCCTTGCTCATTGGCTTTTTTCGTCAGCAAACAATTCTGATTTCAAACCTGAATTAGGGGATTTGTTTAATATGCAGAATTGGCAGAAAAAGGATGAACCCGAACCTGGAGTCTCTTATTGGGTGTGGAAACCCTTAGCCGAAAGTAATGACACAGAGTTGCAGGCATTGGTTTGGGAAGGGGAAGCAGAAAAAGCCTTAGCTCAACAGATGAAAATTTGGCGTTTTTTAGTGCGGATTGAGCAGGCTAACAACCCTGCTTTTGTGAGCATTACTGCCACATCAGACAAAGAGATGTGGGTTAATTTTTTCAATATAAAAGGAACTATAACAGAAGAACTAAAAAATAAGCTCAACGCTTTAGGTTGGAATATAAAACGCTGGGCAGTGCTCTCGGCTGTGGATGAAATGATCGAAGAAACCGGTTTTTCTTGTGGGATAGATTTAAAAGGGTAGTGATGGAATTGAATGATAAAAAAAAGAAGATTGCGATAGCATTAGGTTATGATAGCGGTCGGGACGCAGCTCCACGAATCTTGGCTACAGGGCGTGGTCCAATAGCTGAAAAGATAATTGCTCTGGCGGAGGAAGCGGAAATTCCAGTAGTTAGCCAACCTTATCTGGCCAGAATTCTAGTCAATCAGGAGCCTGGGGAAATGATTCCAGCAGAACTATACCAGGCAGTAGCAGAAATACTTGCCTATGTCTACCGCTTGCAAAACCGATTGTGAGAAAATTTAAGAAAATTTCGGCTACTAGCAGGGATTTTACCTTAAGACGGCGAATATATCTTTTGGTGGAGGTACAAGATGAAACGCATACTAATTTACGATGCAAAACCCGGGATGATTTTAGCGCGACCGGTATATAGTCGTGATGGAGTTCTTCTTATAAAAGCAGGAAAAAAACTTACTGAAAAACTTATTAAAAGTTTATTTGATTATGCTATACCAACAGTATATATAGTTCAACCTAAACCCTGGGAAGAGATAAATATCCAGACGGCTTACGAAAAAGTTAAGGAACTTCCTGACGTTATCTCTTTTGAAACTCGTCTGGAGGCAGAGAAGCTGGTTGCAGAGTTCATGAGTGATATTAAGGCGGGACAGTTATTTAATGTGAAGAAAGCCAGAGCGGTTATTAATGAAATGATTGCACAAATTATTTCATATCCTAAAGTACTTACAAAACTCTCGGATATCAGGATATTAGATGATTATACGTTTGCCCATAGTGTGAATGTCTGTACCCTGGCTATTGCTGTAGGACATGTTATGGGATTGGAGAAGAGCGCCTTGTATGAACTTGCGATGGGTGCTCTTCTGCATGATGTGGGAAAATGTTTTATACCTGAATCCATATTGAATAAACCTGGACCTTTGACTAATGAGGAAATGAAAATTGTCAGAACTCATACGGAAAGGGGATTTCAAATTTTACGTATGCATCCCGAGATTAGTACTCTGGCTGCCAATGTAGCACGACAACATCATGAGCGAGTTAATGGCACAGGTTACCCCCAGGGGCTTTCCGAGAAACAGATACATATTTTTGCCAAGATCGTGGCTGTGGTAGATGCCTACGATGCCTTGACTGCTGACAGAGTATATAAAAATATGGTCTTACCTTATGAGGCAATTGAAGTCTTAATCGCATCATCATATCATTCTTATGATGCTGAGATAGTCAAAGCATTTGTACAGAACCTGGCGATTTACCCCATCGGCAGTATTGTCGAATTGCTTGATGGACGGCTGGCAACGGTAATTAACATTAACCGTGGTATACCTTATCGTCCGGTAGTAAAAATTATATCTGATCAGCATGGAAATACAGTATTGCGGGGCGAAATAATTGACTTAATGAAAGAACCGACAGTTTTTGTTAAAAAAGTCTTGCAATTCAAAAATGTGGAATTAATTTAGTGAAAAGAAGAACAGTATCAAGTTTGTCGAATTTTATTGACGCTGGCTTGGGCTCGGTGGCATAATTTATCTGTCTCCGAGCTAATGATAAATGGGCTAAAGAAAGGGGGGAGATTATGAGTTTACAGTTTGCGGGTATAGGTGCTATTTTGCTGGTCGCAATGGCTTTCCCTGTAATTATTTTGTTTGTATCCAGATTGCTTTCGCCAAAAAGATCAGCAAAATACAAGTACACCACTTATGAATGCGGTCTCGAAACCCAGGGAGATACCTGGATTCAGTTTAAGACAAGTTACTTCATGTACGCCTTGCTGTTTGTTGCCTTTGATGTTGAAACAGTTTTTCTATATCCCTGGGCAGTAAAATTCAAAGTGCTAGGAACCTTTGCTTTTGTTGAAATGTTTATCTTTATTGCGATTCTGATTCTGGGATTCTGGTACGCCTGGAAGGAAGGAGCATTGGAATGGATGTAAAAAATGAAATCCAAAACCCTCAGGCACTGGTTGAAAAAGGCGTTATTCTGACAACAGTTGAGGCCGTTTTCAATTGGGCTAGGGCACGCTCTTTATGGCCAATGACTTTCGGTTTGGCCTGCTGCGCTATTGAGATGATGTCAGCAGGTGGGCCTCGTTTTGATCTGGCCCGTTTTGGTTATGAGGTATTTAGGCCATCACCGCGTCAAAGTGATTTAATGATTGTAGCTGGTACGATAACAAAAAAAATGCAACCTTTGATCGAGGTGCTCTACGACCAAATGCCTGAACCCAAATGGGTAATGGCAATGGGAAGTTGTGCCATTAGTGGTGGGCCGTTTGTTGACTCCTATAGTGTTGTAAAAGGCGCAGATACCTTCTTGCCTGTAGATGTTTATGTTCCTGGTTGCCCGCCACGACCGGAGGCATTGATTTATGGGTTTCTCCAGCTCAAAGAAAAGGTGGAGAACCCTAATAGGGTGAGGTTGAAGAAATATGGCAAATAACTTTAGAGATAAAGTCCTGGCTGAACTCAACAAAAAGTTTGGGGATAAAGTCAAGGCTGTTGAAGACATTTCAGGAGACACTATTGAAGTTTCCGCTGGGATCATAGTTGACGTAATGAAGGAGCTCAGGGACAAGTTTGAGTTACCTTTGCTCGTTAATTTAACTGCAACGGAGTATGAATCCAACTTTATAATGGCTTATCAGGTCACATCGGTAAAGTCCCCTGATAAAATCAACGTAAAAGCAGTAATAGATAAGGTGAAACCTGAAATCGCCTCAATAACCAGTGTGTATCCTGCTGCTAACGTGCAGGAAAGAGAGGCCTATGATTTGATTGGGATAATTTTCAAAGGGCATCCTAACCTCAAACGAATACTACTACCCGATGATTGGGAAGGTCATCCTTTGAGGAAGGATTACAAACTGTGAGGTGTGACGATGATTAGGACACAGGAAATCACATTGAATCTGGGTCCCCAGCACCCTAGTACCCACGGCGTTTATCGCTGTGTCTTAACCCTTGATGGTGAGTACATTACTAAAGCTGAAAATCATACCGGTTATCTGCATCGAGGATTGGAAAAACTTGCCGAAAGCAGAACATATACACAGTTTATACCCTATACTGACCGCTTAGACTACCTTTCCGGTATGTTGAATAACTGGGCCTATGTTGCTACTGTGGAAAAACTCATGGGCATAGAAGTTCCAGAACGGGCGGAATATATCAGAGTAATCGTTGGTGAATTGAGCCGTATTGCCAGTCACCTGGTTTTTGTTGGAAGTTATGCTCTTGACCTGGCGGCATTTACCGGCTGGATGTATTGCTTCCGGGACAGAGAAACCGTACTCGACTTACTGGAAATGGTAAGCGGGTCCCGAATGACATTTAGCTATATGCGGATCGGTGGGGTGGCTGAAGACCTTCCAGATGAGTTTTTCCCGGCTGTAAAAAAATTTATTGCTGAATTTCCTAAAGCTATCGAAGAGTATCATAAAGTTATTTCTGGAAACGAGATTTTGATTGCTCGTTCCAAGAACGTAGGGGTGCTTTCCAAAGAGCTGGCACTGGCTTATGGGGTGACAGGCCCTAATTTGAGAGCTAGTGGTGTACCCTATGACCTCAGGAAAGTAGAACCTTATAGTGTATATGATCGATTTGATTTTGAAGTACCTGTTCTGTACAACGGTGATAGTTATGACCGCTATATGATCAGACTACTGGAAATGGAGCAAAGCCTTAAAATTATTGAGCAAGCTTTAGATCAAATCCCAGATGGACCGATAATGGCCAAAGTACCGAAAGTGATTAAACCTCCGGCAGGAGAAGTTTATCATCGCATGGAAATTTCCAAAGGTCAATTAGGCTTTTACATTGTCAGTGATGGCTCACCTAAGCCTTATCGACTCCATATTCATTCACCTTCGTTCGTCAATCTCGGTGTATTCCCTGAAATTGTTAAAGGCTGCAATATTCAGGATGCCATTGTTGTGCTAGCTTCCATCGATATCGTTTTAGGGGAAATTGACCGCTAGGGGAAATCTGGATTGTATAGGGGAGAAGATGCATGGAAAAAAGTTTTTTTGTTGTCTTTGCCGAATGGCTTCGTCAGTGGTTTGCCAGCCTTAATTTTTCTCCCGCAGCTGTTGAAGTTTTAATGGATGTTGTTGGCGGTCTGGGCGTTATCATCTTCTGCTTGTTAAACGCACTGGTCCTGGTGTATTTAGAGCGGAAGATCTCAAGTTTTATCCAACAACGTTACGGCCCGAACCGACTTGGGCCCAAAGGGCTGTTTCAAACCCTGGCTGATACTCTCAAGCTTTTAACAAAAGAGGATATTATTCCTGAAGCTGTTGATAAATGGGTGTTCCGGATCGCTTCTTTGTTGATTTTTGTGCCAGCAACTATGGTTTTTGCAGTAATTCCCTTTGGTGACGAAATGATTATCGCTGACTTGAATATTGGCTTGTTTTACTTTGTTTCAGTAGCTTCTGTCTCAACTATCGCCTTTTTAATGGCGGGTTGGGGCTCCAACAATAAATACTCCCTTTTGGGTGGTATGCGCAGTGTAGCTCAGATGGTTAGTTATGAAATCCCGCTGGTATTTTCACTGGTGGGTGTTGTGATGTTGACTGGCTCCTTAAAAATGTCTGATATTGTTGCTGCGCAAAAGAATATGTGGTTTATTGTGCCGCAATTTATTGGTTTCTTCATCTATTTCATTGCAGGAACTGCTGAATTGAACCGCGCTCCTTTTGACTTGCCTGAAGGTGAGCAGGAACTAGTAGCAGGTCTTTATACGGAATATAGCGGTATGCGCTGGGCCTTGTTTTTCCTGGCGGAATATGCCAACCTGGTTGCGGTGAGCTCCATTGCTACTACCCTTTTCCTGGGCGGTTGGCAAGCTCCCTTTGACTTTTTGAACTTTATCCCGTCCTATGTCTGGTTCATTTTGAAAGTGTACTTTATGATTTTACTCTTTATGTGGACCCGTTGGACCTTACCTCGGATCCGGATAGATCATTTGATGAGCTTTAGCTGGAAAGTCTTGATTCCGCTATCTTTAGCCAATATATTGGTAACCGGTGTTGGTATAAAGCTCTTCCAGTGGATGGGATGGTGATTAGATGTTTGGCAAAGGTATTATGACAGGCATGGGTGTAACACTAAAACACTTTTTAAAACATTTTCGTGGTGGAGCAGTTACCGAACTATATCCTGATGTGATGCCACAGCTGGCACCCCGTTTTCATGGGGATTTTTATCTGGATGTACCCAAATGCATATCCTGTGGTCTCTGTGCCAATGCCTGTCCCAACCATGTAATTTCAGTTAAATCTGAAAAGGACGAAAACAACAAGCGTAAACTGGTGGGCTATACCATGATGGTTGAGCGCTGCCTTTTCTGTGGTTTTTGTGTAGAGGCCTGTCCGACCAATGCTCTGCGCTGGACCCAGAATTTTGAGCTTGCTGCCTACAGCAGGGAAGACGTTAATCGGGACATGTATGCTGAGTATTTCAGTAAGAACGGAGGCAATCCCGAGCAAACGGGAAATAAGGGGTGAAATTGATTAATGCAGGCACTGTTTTTCTATCTACTGTCCTTTATTACATTAGGGGCAGCGCTGGGAGTAGTTTTAAAACGCAACCTGGTACACAGCGCCCTGTTTCTCATCTTAACTTTTGCCGGAGTGGTAGGTATTTACCTCACATTGAATGCTGATTTTATCGCCTTCGTGCAGCTAATGGTCTATGTAGGTGCAGTAGCGATACTCTTTGCTTTTGGTGTTATGCTTACCAGACGGGGTGACATAAATCGTTCCAATTTGTTTAATAATCAAAAGTGGACAGCATTGATTGTTTCACTGGGGGTATTTAGCGTTCTTGCCTGGTTGTTAAATGCTACTAGCTGGGGAAATCAAGCTGCAGAAGGACCTAAAGAAACAGTCGGTCAGCTGGCAGAGCTGATGTTAACCGATTACGTGGTACCTTTTGAAATTGCGGCGGTATTATTGCTTGTTGCCATGTTAGGGGCCATCGTAATCGCGAAAGAGGTGAAAAATCAGAAATGATTACCTTACAGCATTATTTGATGTTGGCAGCCCTGCTATTTTGCATTGGCTTATATGGTGCCCTGGCAAAACGCAATGCTATTGCAGTTTTGATGGGTATAGAGCTGATGTTAAACTCCGTTAACATCAACCTCGTTGCCTTTTCCCGATTCTTAAAGCCTGAATTTCTTGACGGCCAGCTGTTTGCACTTTTTACTATAATCGTAGCTGCTGCGGAGGTTGCGGTTGGTCTGGCCCTGGTAATAGCTATCTATCGTGATCGGCTTTCTGTTGATCTGAATGATATTGACTGGCTGAAATGGTAATAAAGGTGGTGCGAAGAGCGCATGGTGCAGTTTGCAATGGAAAAAGCCTGGCTTATTCCGCTGCTACCAGCATTGGCATTTGCTATTATCGGGTTGTTAACCCTGAGATGGCAAAAGTTGAGTGCGCTGGTAGCGATCGCTGCCATTCTGACATCCTTTGTTTTAGCTGTCAGTGTGGGTATAGGGGTCTTGAATAATCCAGAATTGATTGAAAAACCTTTAGAAATGAATGTTACCTGGTTCAGCATGGAAGGATTGAATATTAATATGGGGGTACGGATTGACCCCATATCAGCGATGATGCTTTTTGTAGTTACTCTGGTTGCTTCTTTAGTTCAAATTTATTCCCTTGGCTATATGCATGGAGATCCAGGTTTTAGTAGATTTTATGCCTATTTGTCTCTGTTTGCAGCTTCAATGCTAGGGTTAGTGATATCCACTAACTTACTGCAAATGTTTGTCTTCTGGGAGCTAGTGGGATTGTGTTCCTACCTATTGATCGGATATTACTATTATAAAATTTCTGCTCGAGAAGCAGCCAAAAAAGCATTTATTACAACAAGAATTGGCGACTTTGGCATGCTTCTGGGGATCTTGTTCCTGCAAATTGTTTTTGGAACCCTGGATTTTTCACAGCTGGCAGAGGCGGTGCCGAACTACCAGCAATATGGAATTTCTCTGGCGTTGCTGAATGTAATAGCAATCCTGCTGTTTATCGGGCCTATTGGTAAATCTGGTCAATTTCCCCTGCATGTATGGTTGCCAGATGCGATGGAAGGTCCTACTCCTGTTTCAGCTCTGATTCACGCAGCTACCATGGTGGTGGCAGGGGTATATCTGGTAGGAAGAATGTTATTCCTGTATCAGACGGCAGAAGTAGCTGGTGAAGTAGTAGCCTGGGTTGGTGGTTTTACAGCCTTCTTTGCCGCAACTATCGCCCTGACTCAAACAGAGCTTAAACGGATCCTGGCATATTCGACTGTATCCCAGCTAGGGTATATGATGATGGCACTCGGAGTAGGTAGTTTGACTGCTTCCTTCTTCCATCTTTTTACTCATGCTTTCTTCAAGGCTCTGATGTTCCTGGGAGCAGGTAGTGTATTACATGCAATGCATGGTAAAGTTCACGTCTGGGATATGGGTGGTTTAAGGAGAAAAATGCCTTACACGGCCTGGACTTTTGTCATTGGCGGTCTGGCTATTGCCGGTATATTCCCATTTGCCGGTTTCTTCAGTAAGGATGAGATTTTGTTAGTGACACTGGAAAGCGGTCATACTGCTCTTTACTGGCTGGCAAGTATAACCGCTGCTATGACTGCATTCTATATGTGGCGAATGATTTTCCTGACCTTTTTTGGTCCCGAAAAGCCGGAAAATCACCCTCATGAATCTCCTTTCAGCATGTTATTGCCCCTGTTTGTTCTGGCATTTCTTTCCGTTGTGGGAGGATGGGTTGGCACTCCCTGGGGACCGGAACATGGCTGGGCTTATTGGGTCCGTTCCGGAGAATATCATCATGCCGAAGCCAATTATGGCATCATGATAGTATCAACTATACTGGCTCTGGCCGGAATCGGCTTAGCTTACTTGATGTACTTGAAGCGAGTAATTTCTTACGAAAAAGTGGCTGAACGGGCTGGTTTGTTGTATAAGCTTTCCTACAACAAATATTTTATTGATGAAATCTACCTCTGGTTTAACCATACTATTGTTGATGGTCTAGGAAAGCTGTTGTACTGGTTCGATATCTATGTAATTGACGGAATTGTAAATGGTCTGGGCTTCTTTACCAGAGAACTGGGTGGCGGATTAAGATATGCTCAAACCGGACGCTTGCAAAATTATGCGCTGGTACTTTTCCTGGCGATCGTCATCATTGCCATCTATCTAGCCATGGGTAGCCCAGCCAAAGAAATGCTGGCTATGTTAGGGGGTGGCAACTGATGGGCTTGCTAACAGCATTGTTTTTAGCTCCTATAATCGGAGCACTGGTTATCGTTTTCTTACCGAAAGATGAACATAAGCTAATCAAATCAGTTGCTGCTGTAGCAACCTTTGTATCTCTGGCCCTTTCCCTTTATGTGTATTTTAGCTATGATAAGCAGGCTGGTGGACTTCAGTTCAGAGAATTTATTCCCTGGATACCTGATTTCGGCGTTAATTATTCACTCGGTGTAGATGGAATTAGTTTGCCAATGGTATTGTTAACAGCATTGATTGGCTTTAGTGCTGTCTATGCTTCTTGGAACTATGAAAAGAGACCAAAAGAATTTTTCATCTTGCTGTTGATCCTTATCGCAGGTGTTATGGGTACCTTTGTAACCCAGGATTTGTTCATATTCTTCCTGTTTTACGAAGTTGTTGTTATCCCAATTTATATCATGGTTATCATCTGGGGTAGCACCAAGCGGGTTACTAAAGAATATGCCGGTATGAAATTGACCATATACCTGCTTATAGGTAGTGCATTTTTACTTGGTGGCTTAATCTATATGCTGGTTGAAGCCCATAATCTGACTGGAGGCAAGTGGGTATTTGAAATCAGCGAGCTGGCCAAACTTAACTTTACTCCTGAATTCCAGAGAGTAGCATTCCTGTTGATGGCATTAGGATTTACTTCTCTGTTATCGATGTGGCCCTTCCATTCCTGGTCACCTGATGGTTACGCAGGTGCACCAACTGCTGTATCCATGATCCATGCAGGCGTATTGAAAAAAATCGGTGGCTACGGTTTGATCCGGATTGGGCTCTTCATAATGCCGGAAGGAGCTAAATACTGGGCGCCGGTGATTATAGCGCTAGCAGTGGTGAACGTGGCTTATGCTGCCCTAATTGCTCTGGCACAAAAGGACTTGAAGTATGTTGTTGGTTATAGCTCTGTCAGTCACATGGGTTATGTGCTTTTAGGTGTAGCCAGCCTGAACATTATTGGTATCAATGGGGCCATTGCCAATATGTTCGCCCACGGTGTTATGTCGGCATTGTTCTTCTCCATGATCGGTTATGTATATGACAAAACCCATGTGCGCACAATGCCAGATCTGGGTGGGTTGGCCCATCAAATTCCCAAGATTGCCACTGGTTTTATGATGGCTGGTATGGCTTCCTTAGGGTTACCCGGTTTAGTCAGCTTTGTTCCTGAGTTTACTATCTTTATTGGTGTCTGGAAAGCAGCTCAGGGAAATAGTACTGTGATGGCAGGTGCTGTTATTGCTATTGCCGGGGTTATAATCACTGCACTCTACAGTCTACGCTTATTGGCCAATACCCTGTTTGGACCGCGGCGCAGTGAATATGACTGGCTACCAGATGCTAAGGGCCCGGAACTGGTTCCCCTGTATGTATTAGGTTCAGTATTGATCATTGGTGGGTTGTTCCCCTTCTTGTTAATGGATATGGTTAATAACGGTGTTGCTCCGCTGGTTGCCCAAATTAGTGATGTCATCGGCGCAGCAACAAAGATGGGGGGGAACTTTTAAATGAATTTGGATCTGTCACTATTTTCGTTAGAATTACAAACAGCTTTAATAGCTTTGGGACTAATGGTTTTAGCTATCCTGGTTCCTAAAGCGCAAACTAAGGGTTTTGGCTATGTAACCGGCATTGGCTTGCTGATAGTATTTGCTAATAGTTTTAGCCTGTATGGAACCAAAACATCTGTCCTGAATGGATTTTACCTTTTTGATGATTACGGTCTGTTTTTTAAACAGCTTGCCTTGCTTACAGGAGCTTTAATTGCTCTTGCAGCTGCCAGATATTCTGAAAAGTTACCTGTCTATCGGGCAGAGTTTTATTCCCTTCTAGTCTTTGCCTGCCTGGGCATGATGACCTTGGTTTCTGCCGGGGAATTAATTGCTCTCTATTTAGGCCTGGAATTGATGACTATCAGTTTTTATGCCTTGGCAGGTATGAAAAGGGGAGACAGTGCCTCTGCCGAAGCTGGTGTAAAGTATGTACTCCTAGGCGGCATGTCATCGGCAATAATTCTTTATGGCTTAAGCATGGTATATGGTGTGACTAGAACTACTAGTTTGCAGGAAATAGTGGCCATTGCTCAAAAGCAAGGATTGGAACCTGCGTTGCTGTTAGGTTTGGTTTTTCTGGTTGCAGGTTTCGGTTTTAAAATCTCTGCTGTACCTTTCCATATGTGGTCACCTGATATCTACCAAGGGGCTCCGAGTCCGGTAACCGCTTATTTGGCCGTCGGGTCCAAGGCTGCTGCCTTTGCAGCTTTTGCCAGGATACTGTACTTTGCTCTCGCACCATATAAGATGAGCTGGATAGGGCTTTTAGCGGGACTGTCTGCTCTCTCTATGGTCATAGGTAACGTTGTGGCTATTCCGCAAACTAACCTAAAAAGAATGCTAGCTTATTCTGGTGTTGCCCAGGCTGGATATATCTTAACCGGTTTGGTTGCAGGCACAACTGCTGGTATTAAAGGCATGGCATTTTATCTGATGATCTATCTTTTTGCAACAGTCGGAGCTTTCACTGTTGCCATGGTAATGAGTATGAATGTTGGCAGCACAGAAATAAAGGATATGTCAGGTTTAAGTCAAAGGAGCCCTCTTCTAGCTGCTGTTTTAACTACCTGCTTGCTTTCTATGGCTGGGATACCTCCTCTAGCTGGTTTTGCAGGTAAACTATACTTGTTTGCTTCAGTTGTAGCTGAAGGGAAGTTGTGGTTGGCGTTAGTGGGCCTGGTAATGTCAATGGTTTCGGTATATTACTATCTGAACGTTACCAAAGCAATGTATCTAGGCGAAGCACAAGATAACACGCCCATCGCTGTGCCAGGCAATATGAAGCTAATTTTGATCGTAAGTATGGTCATAACCCTGCTTCTGGGTGTATATCCAACACCGCTGGCCAATTTAGCTGATCTTGCAGCTAAGGCTTTAATACCATAAGCTTTAAAATTTAGCCGGCCTCAGTTGAGGCCGGCTATTTTAGGTGAGAATATGAAAAAAAAGGAGCTAGGTAACTTAGGCGAAGAAATAGCGGCTCAATATTTAGCACAGCAAGGGTACAAGATAATTGCTAGAAACCTAAAACTAAAAAAGGGAGAGGTCGATATATTATGCAAAGATTCCGAAAACAACTTAGTCCTGGTTGAAGTAAAAACTTGTTCAAAATTTTCGCCTGTACCCGCTATTGAAAATATAACTAGGGTTAAAAAAAATAGATTACGTCGTCTATGGCAAGAATTGACCAGCATTTATAATTGTGATAATGGATATATAATGGCCATTGCAATATACTATGAGGGGCATGAGACTAATATAATGGCGTATATCCTTGATTAAGAAAGGATTTCAGAGAATTATGTCGAATAAAAAAATTAACCGATGATTTGCGAGGAATTACATACAGGAGGAGAAGAAGTTGGCAAAAATCAGTTTAGAGCAGTTAATAAAAGCAGTAGAGGATATACCGCCGTTACCTCTTACCGTTACAAAAGCTCTTCAGGTTATAGATAATCCTAATTCCGGTCCAAGGGACTTAGCAAATATCATTGGCTCAGACCAGGCAATGACAGTAACACTGCTAAAGTATGCCAACTCAGCATTTTATGGTCTATCAAGACGCGTAAGTACTATTAATGAAGCGATAGTAATTATGGGGTTTGCCGCAATTAGATCCCTTTTAATGAGTTTTGCCCTTTCCAAGACATTAAATCGTGAAATAAAAGGCTATGCTATGCCCCAGGGAGAAATATGGAAACATGCATTATACTGTGGCAATATTTCACGGCACATTGCCAAGAAAATTAAATATCCACAACCAGAAGAGGCATTTGTTGCAGGGCTTATACATGATATAGGAAAAGTAGTATTAAATGAATTTATTTTTGAAGATTACCAACAAGTTCTACAAAAAGTAGAAACGGAACAAAAGCCTTTTGTGGAAGTAGAAAAGGAAATATTGGGTTATAGCCACGCAGAAGCTGGGGCGCTTTTAGGCGAAAAGTGGAAACTGCCTCAGAATATTGTTGAGACCATTGCCTATCACCATCAGCCTAAGGATCATACTAATAAATTGGTTCATATAGTTCATTTGGCTGATGCTCTGTGTCTGATGTTAGGGATAGGTTTGGGCATAGATGGACTATATTATTCTATAAATGAGACATCTTTGCAGCTTTTAAATTTGAAGTCTGAGCAAGTCGAACTGCTAATTGCAGAGATTGATGGTAATGCAGAAATTCCTCTCCCGTAGGTTCGAATTTTTTTTTCGAACCTTTTTTGTTTCTCAAGCAGGAAATTTCAAGCTAGTGTAGAACATAAGTTCTTGGGAGGGGAAGAAAAAATGTTCGTTAAAGTTAAAAGTGTCGGTATATATGGTTTGGATATTTATCCGTTATTGGTGGAGGTGGATGTTCAACGGGGATTGCCAAGTTTTGAAATTGTAGGTCTGCCAGATAAAGCAGTAAAAGAAGCCAGGGAGAGAGTGCGAAGTGCCATTAAAAATTGTGGTTGGCAGTTCCCATTGGCAAGAATTACAGTTAACCTATCACCAGCCAGTATAAAAAAAGCTGGGCCCTTTTATGATTTACCCATAGCAATAGGAATTTTACTGGCTTCACAACAGCTTTGCTTGCCAGAAAAAGTTCTAGAGCAGACCTATTTTATGGGGGAATTGTCCCTGAATGGAGAAATAAGACAGGTGAAAGGAATTTATGCTGCCGCTCTCATGTTGTCTGAACTGGAAAATAATTGCTATTTATGCTCAGCTGTGAAGAGTGCTGTTGAAGCCAGTGCTGCGGGAATTATTTTTTATGGTTTAACCACTCTAAAAGATCTAATAGACCTAAGCGAAAATAAATTGAGGCCAAAGAAAATTTTGCCGTCATTTTCAACATCTCTAAATAATCCGGACAACGGTTTATTTGAAGAGATCTATGGTCAGGAGCAGGCAAAATATGCTGTTCAAATTGCTGCTGCGGGAGGCCATCATTTACTTCTACAGGGACCACCAGGAGTTGGTAAAACTATGCTAGCCAGATTATTAGCGCAATTGTTACCACCACTGACTACTCATGAACAAAAGGAAGTTAATCGTATTTATAGTCTTGCCGGTATTGAAAGAACTTTCTTAGATAATTGCCGTCCTTTTCGAGCTCCTCATCATACCGCCAGTAAAGCAATAATTATTGGTAGTCCCAGAAGGCAGATGCCTGGAGAAATTACTTTAGCTCATCGAGGAGTATTATTTTTGGATGAAATTGCTGAATTCTCTAGAGATGTGCTGGAATCTTTACGGCAACCGCTAGAAGAAGGAAAAATTAGCCTTGGTCTGGTTCAGCAGAAACTGGAATTTCCGTCGGTTTTTCAGCTAGTAGCGGCAATGAACCAATGTCCATGTGGAAAAGATAGGACCGAGTGTAAGTGTTCGCCAGCTCAGGTCGAAAGATATCGATATAAATTATCAGGTCCCATTCTAGATAGAATTGATCTAAAGGTTGAGCTTTTTCGTCCAACCTATAAAGAAATAAAATCAACATCAGTTTTTAATAAAGGTAAAGTAAAACAGCAAATTGTCCATGCGAAGGAAATACAAATGAAAAGATATGGTGTTAGACATCTTAATAATGCTAATGTTTCTCTAAGCATTTTTCGTGAAAAAGCGGAGATTTCTGAATCAGCTCTGGAGTTGCTGGATTACGCTTATGAAAAATTTAAGATGACAATGCGCAGTTATTGGCGTGTTTTTCGAGTAGCCCGGACAATTGCAGATTTGGCAGATAGCTTACTAATCAAGGAAGAGCATATGGCAATAGCATTACAGTATAGAATTTTAAACGAAAATAACTGAAGATTATGGCATTTACCTTTATCACCTGCATATAATATCAGGGGGTGAAGGTAAATGCGAACTGGTTTTAAAGTCAAGAGAAAATCCTATGGGATGGATGTGGTTTTTCGGGTTATTCATATTTGCCAATATGAGCGCATTGCTATTCTTGAGGCTGAAGATAGTGACAAAAAGTTTTTCGCTGATGCCCCGTTAGAAGATTTAGTAATCATATAGCTAACTGAACCTGTCGTTGACAGGTTTTAATTTTTTTAAAGGAATTGTAAATCATATGTCGAATAAAAATTTGTATAAAGCTGAGAGGAGGGAAAGGATGCAGGAGTTACGTAAAATGCGGATCTGGTTTGTGTCAGTAACAGCTATATTTGTCGGAGCTTTTGAATATATCCGTCATTACCCTTTACATGAAACATTGGAAGAAATATTTCCCGGGTGGCAGGAAAACTTTTTTTCTGTACTATTCTTAATGATTGGAGTAATGTTATTATCCAACCATATTTTCGTAAAATTAAAAAAGGTAAGTGAAAGTTTGAGCAAAATCGTTCAGACTTCACCTGATGCCATTATTTTTATTGACGGTAACCAGAAAATAGATATGTTAAATCCAGCTGCGTTAAAAATGCTTGGGATTGATGATAATAAGCAGGTGCAGCTAAAAATTCATTGTTCGAATATTTTAAACTGTCAAAATGAGAAAAAAGAGAAGTTGTGTAACTCAGAGGAATGTCCTTTTAACTGTACGAAGAACAGTGAAAATCGCATATGTAGAAAAGAGATATATATTAGCGACTCAAATGGAATAAATATTCCAGTGGAAGTAAGCTGTGCTAAACTGAAAGAAGATAAAGTATTTAATGGTTGTGTTTTTATTATTAGAGACATGAGAGATCGAAAACGCAAAGAGGCCTTAGAAAAACAGCGAATTAGTGAAAAAGCCATTGCTGAAGAGCGCTATCGTCTTGCCCGAGAAATTCATGATGGTTTGGCGCAAGGATTAGGATATTTGAATTTGAAAATGAGAACGTTAATTGAGACTTGTAGAAAACAAGGATATAATTCTATACTGAGTGAGATGGAAGAATTGATTGCTATAATCAGTGATCTATATCAGGAAACCAGGCTCGCAATCAGAAATTTAAATAGCACAAAACTAATAACTAACGGACTTAATTCATATATTGAAAGTTATCTTTCTAATTTTGCCAGACAGCAAAATATTATGGTAGACTATAAGTGGGTTTCCTCAGGAATAATTAATAATGCTGAAACGGAAATGCATATATTAAGAATTGTTCAAGAAGCATTAAACAATATCCGTAAGCATTCCGGTGCAACGGAAGTAAAGGTACTATTAGAAGAATATAATGGCCACTGGCTCTTAGAAATATATGATAATGGTTGTGGTTTTGAGATAGAAAAAGTGGATCGAGATAAGCATTTTGGACTAAATAATATGATAGACAGAGCTAAGATCATTAAGGCTGATTTTCAAATTTATTCAGGAGAGCAGGGAACCACTATAAAGTTGATCATACCTAAACTAAGCCAGGAGGGCGACTTTGATGGAAAAAATTTTGAAAATACTGCTGGTTGATGATCACAACCTTTTCCGCAGAGGAATCAAAAGTATTATTGAATCCCATCCCGCTTTAAAGGTAATTGGAGAGGCAAGTAATGGTAAGGATGCAATTAAAAAAGCCCATGAACTAAAACCGGATCTGATATTGATGGATATTAATATGCCAGAAATGAATGGTCTTGAAGCCACAAAAGTTCTTATTGCTCAAAATGTTGCTGCAAAAATAATAATCCTTACTGTCGAGGAAGAAGATGAAATTCTCTTTGATGCGATAAAACATGGTGCTAGTGGATATTTGCTAAAAAATCTTGAACCTGAACAGTTAATAAATTATTTATTAGAGACAAGCAACGGAATTGTGCCTATATCTCCACACCTGGCAACCAAGATTATACATGAATTTGCGCGCTTATCCCAGTACAGACAGGAGCATAAAGGGGATAATGAATCTACCGAGCCCAAGAAAGAGTTATCTTTAAGGGAAAAAGAGGTTTTAAGAATGGTGGCACAAGGTTATACAAATAAAGAAATAGGTGCTGCTCTATGTATCTCAGAGAATACAGTCCGCAATCATTTGAGAAATATCCTGGAAAAGTTACACCTGGAAAATAGAGTACAAGCTGCAGCCTTTGCTACCAGGGAAGGGTTAATTTAATTTAGTCCAACCAGACCAGCGAGAAGCTGGTCTTTTGGTTTTTTTGGACGAATGTCAATTTTCTGAATAGTATTATTTTGGTCGTAAATTAGTCTATTTCGGCCATGTAGTTTTTCGACCACTATTGTTAAAATTTTTTTAGAGACATAAAAATTCAGAATATTACGTACCATCAAAGGGAAGGAGTGGGTGAATGGAGACATTATTGTTGATATTAATGTTAGCCATATCTATCCTGATTAGCTGGATTTTAGTTGGACGTAAGGAACCTGAAGCCGGATCAATGAAGAAATATTTATTTCTGGCTATTGGCTATGGTGTTGCTAATGGTGCTATCTTTGCTGGAGCAATAGCTCTTATTAATTTATTGCAATACCATACACTGAAATGAGGAGGATTGTAATGGAAGAACAAAAGGAAATTTTTCATGCTGAAGCAAGTGACGAAATGGACGAAATCAGTCGCCGTAAGTTTTTAACAACCATGCTCGGTTTAACAGGGTCAGCAATTGCTTTGAGTCTGGCCACCCCATTAGCTGGATATGCATTAGCTCCGGCGATGAAGAAAGAGAAAGTGGAATTTATCGAGATAGGGAGTATCGCAAATTTCAAGACAGGGGAACCAATTAAAGTGGATTTCGAATTCACAAAGAAGGATGGCTGGGTAGAAACCAAACAAAAACGCTCGGTGTGGGTAGTAAAAAAAGATGAAAATAATATAACTGTATTTTCGCCTAACTGTACCCACCTGGGATGCGGATACAACTGGGACGCAGCCAGCAAACAATTCAAGTGTCCTTGCCATGGGGCAGTATTCAGTATGGATGGTGAAATAGTTGCGGGACCTCCCCCACGCCCATTAGATCGCTATGAAACTAAAATTGCTGATGGTAAATTGCTAATTGGGAAGCTAATCCAGGCTGAGGAGGCTTAAAACAGGTGATGACAGAAAGAATATATAACTGGATAGACGAAAGGCTACAAATCAAAGATCAAATCAAGGAAATACTGGACCATCCTGTTCCTCCACACGTGAACTTTTTATACTGTTTTGGAGGAATAACCTTTGTTTTAATTATGTTGCAGGTGATCACCGGTATTTTCCTGACTATGTATTATGTACCATCTCCTGACCACGCCTATGCTAGTGTTGAGTATATAAGTAAGGAAGTGGCTTTCGGCCGGCTAATTCGAGGAATGCATCGTATTGGTAGTTCTGGAGTTGTCATAATGGTAGTTGTACATCTCTTGCGAGTTTATTTCCACGGGGCTTACAAAAAGCCGCGGGAACTGAACTGGATGGTGGGTGTTGGGTTACTGCTCATCGTCCTAACTTTTGGGTTTACAGGTTACCTGTTGCCCTGGGACCAGAAAGCTTACTGGGCTACTGTGGTTGGAACTAAAATGGCTGGTTCAGTTCCAGTTATTGGCGAATTTGTTCTGAAGGCGCTGAGAGGCGGCAATGACCTGGGAGCGGTAACTCTGACACGCTTTTATTCACTGCATATCTGGTTCTTGCCCGGGGTTCTCTTTGCATTACTGGGGGCTCATTTCTTTATGATTAGAAAACAAGGGATTTCCGGTCCCCTATAAGATTCCAGTTTAAGGAGGCAGAAGAATGGCTGATCTAAAACAACACGGGAAAGGGGAGCCCTTTTTTCCTGGCCATATCCTCAAAGAAGCCGTGGTTATGTTATTAACGATAATTATTGTAATGTTTCTGGCTGTAACCATTGATTTGCCCAATGAATCTGTAGCTGACCCCACAGATACGTCTTACATCCCTCGTCCAGAGTGGTATTTCCTTTTTCTCTTTCAATTTTTGAAGTATTTCCCGGGTAGTATGGAAGTTGTTGCTGCCGTTCTTTTCCCGGCTGCTTTCATTGGTTTGTTATTATTCCTGCCTTTCCTGGACAAGAATCCGGCCCGTCATCCTAAAAAACGGCCACTGGCTACTTCATCGGCAATAGTAACAATGGTAGGAATTATAGTTCTGACTATACTGGGGATGGATGATGGAAGTAAAAATACCCAGCATACCATAACCTTCTTTGAAAAATGGAAATATGGTGTTATTATCGCCATTATCTTTATTAACTACATTGTTACCTGGATGCTGGTAAGCAAAAATTCACCAGTCAAAGATTCGGCAGCTAAAGCTATTACCGCTTCTGTACTGGCAGTATTAAGTATTATAGCAATCTCAACCGTAGTAGTTTTTTCGGCCTTGGAGCCGAACCAGGTTAAGGCTGCTGCCGGAGAAGGCAACCCCGGTAAAGATGTGTTGCTGGCAAAGTGTACATCCTGTCATAAATTTGAGGGACAGGGTGCTGATTTTGCCCCTGATTTAAGTAAAGGTCCCAAGAAATATAAAGGCAGTGAAGAAATAGCTAAGTTCCTTAAAGATCCTGCTTCGGTAGGCTCGGGTATGCCTAAACAACAATTGACTGACGATGAAATTAAGCAATTAGCTGATTTTCTGGCCAGTTTACAGGGAGCTGATGCAGGTAGCAGTTCTGGAGCGGCAGTTGAAACGTCCGGCTCCACTAATAATGGTGGTGGAGGCAATGCTGACAAAGGTAAATCAGCTGTTGAAACCAACTGTATTGGTTGTCATGCTGTCAATGGCAAAGGTGGCACAGCAGGTCCGGATTTGGCCAAGGTAGTAGCTAATTATGACGAAAACAAGCTCAAGGAATTCCTGAATAATCCATCAGCTGTTAAACCTGGTACGCCAATGCCCAAGTTGCCGCTTGCTGAAGAAGATCTCAACAATATCGTTACCTATTTAATGAGTCTGAAAGGAACAAATAAAACTGATACTGCGCAGCCATCAAACAATATCCCAAGTGGCAATGCGCAACCATTGAGTCAGGAAAAAACTTTTGAGTTTGCCATAAAGACCATCGAAGCTAATAGCTGTAAGTCTTGCCACAAAATCAAAGGGGATGGAGGAACTTTTGCACCCGATTTATCCAAAGTCGGCAGCTATCGTGACAAGGATTATATTGTTAAATTCCTCACAAATCCCAAGGCTGTTAATCCCAATACACAGATGCCCACAGTACCCCTCTCTAAAGAAGAGATCAATGCAGTGGCTTCTTATCTTGCCAGTTTGAAGTAGGTGGAGCAGATGCTGTGGAAGGAAATAAAAGCCTGGAGCCATGAGCATTGGAAACATTTTATTCTGATTCTGGTGATTACGCTGGTATTATCCTTCGCTACCACCTATGAATTGCAAAAATTGGTAGCGCCAAAACTCTGCAGCAGCTGCCACGAGGGGTTATCAGTGGCTCAAGCAATGCAGAAGGGTAATCATGCCCGCTTCAAGTGTGAACAGTGCCACCGCGAGACAGGCATTGGTATCAGTTTGATTCCCAAAACAAACATCATACCGGATAGTGTGCAGGGTAAAATTCCAGTTGATAAAGAAATTTGCCTTGAGTGTCACGCAATTGAAAACCGTCAGGTTACACCACGAATACCTATTAAGGTGCCACATAAGGAGCACCTGGCTAAAGGTATTCAGTGTGTGCAATGTCATATTGGAGTTGTTCATGGACAAAGACCATCTCGCGGTGCAGGAGTTGTCACTTTTAAAGGCCCTGCAATGCCAACTTGTATCAAGTGTCACCTCGAAAGAGGAGTACCTACTAACTGCTCATGGTGTCATCTACAGGATTTAAAACCCCAGTCCCATCAAGATAGAAATAAATGGGTCTGGAAAGGGGAGCATGGCTTGATGGCTCAGAAAGACGTGGGGGTCTGCGAGATGTGCCATGCTTATACCAAAGACAGAGCTGTAAATATGGGCAATAATAACAAACCTGCTGAGTTCGCTCGTAGCAATGCTTTCTGTTCAGGATGTCACATAAATAAACCACCCAGCCATACCGAAATTTGGCCAATTGTGCATAAGCAACAGGCAATACCTAACCGGGCAGCCTGTCTGGTTTGTCATAATGAAAATAAACCTGATCCGTCGGAACGAATTACCCAGAGAATTTATTGTTTCAAGTGCCACAAACCAAGGGATGGGATACAGGGGAATATTACCAATCACCCAACCAACTGGCGAAAACTTCATCCAAATGTAGTTAAGTCAATTGGGATCGTGGAAGGTAAATGTTTTAATTGTCATGCAAGTAACCATTGTGCTAAATGTCATAGGGCCTATAACATTCATCAAATTAACTGAAAGATCGGCAGGTAGACGGGAGGGGAATAAATCCCTTCCCCCTCCTCCCTTCCGAAAGGAAAGGACTAGAGGTTAATGGCCGTAAAAGAACTGCTAATAGTTGTTCTGATCGGGCTGATAATTGTGGGAATATTTGTTAATATTTATCAGCTTGACCTGAAAGAATTTTTCCTCGAAAGCTTATTGGGACTGGTGTCACCAAATAAATATGCGGAAGTAGAAAGCAAAAAAAACTTAATTAATCGCATTCCACGAGAGTTTAAGGTGTGCCTGGACTGCCACGATACGCTTGTGCAAAAACTGCAGGAAAAAAACACTCATCTTCCGGCAGTAATGGGTCAATGCGGAGTTTGTCATGTTGTAACTGGCCATCCTGGAGCCAGTGCTCAGTACACTTTACCTTTAAATGAATTATGTTTTACCTGCCATAATCGGATCTGGGATAAACAAAATCAATATCAACACAGACCTTTTGAGCTGGGCAAATGTGCGGATTGTCATGATCCCCATGGTTCTCCAAATCAATATAATCTGCGCCTGGTACCGCAGTTATTGTGCAATACCTGTCATAATATGGGGATTAGATATGGTAAATACAAAGTTCAGCATCCGCCGTTTGCAACTAACCAGTGTCTCGGTTGTCATTATCCTCACAGCTCACCTTATCCCAAAAACCTCAGAGCTCCAGTAAACGAGCTCTGTAACACCTGTCACTTTGCTACATTGCCGGGCCAATACGCACTTGTTAAACATCCTCCTTTTCGGGATGGACGCTGCATTGAGTGTCATCATCCCCATGCTTCGGATAATATGCGAATGTTAAGAAAGCCCATCCCATACCTGTGCTTGAATTGTCACGATAATGAAAGGCAAATCGGCTGGTATAAAAAAATGCATCCTTATGGCGAGAAGTTTCCAGATCGCGCTGAAGGAGGTAGCGTCACTTGTTTAAGTTGCCATCATCCCCATGGTACTGGTAATCCCAGGATGTGGCGACGACCTGGAAATTACCTGTGTTTTGGATGTCATCGCAATAAAATGGAGCCGATGAGGTGAAAAATATGGACTTACAGCCTCAAGAAAACATTATTCCGCTAAACCGCGCAATCATCTATTTGACCATTCTCATAATAACCGGTCTGTTAGTATTCTATTCTATTGGTAAATTTCTGTTCTGGAACAAACCAGAATTCCAGTCCAAAACCGAATATGATCTCGCAGTTGCCATGGAAAATGTAAAAAAATATCCGCAAAACGCGCTATTACGGGTTGAACTGGGCTGGGCCTTTGCACAGGCCGGTAATTATGATCGGGCCCTGGAAGAATACCAGAATGCTTTAAAAATTGATAAGAAGAACGTTGCAGCTAAATATAATATGGCCTTGATTTATCTGCAAAAAAATCAAGATCAAAAAGCGGTTAAATTACTCGAAGAACTTATCAAGGAAAGGCCAGCCTTTACAGAAGCCAGACTTACACTAGGCGAATACTACCTGCAGACTAAAAAGTATGATGATGCTTTAAAGCATTTTCATTTTGTGCTAAAGGCTAACCCTGGCACAGTAGACTATATCTATTTGATAGGTCAAGCGTTAGAGGGTAAAGGCAAAATAAAAGAAGCAATCCAGCAATATGAGCTGGCTTTGCGATATGTGCCTGATTTTCAACCAGCTAAGGAAGCCCTGGAAAAGTTGAAGGCCAAAAAATAGGGGGCACTATTATGGACAAGAAAAAATTTAAGCAATTATCGCTGGCAAGTCTAATAATTTTATTGCTGGTCTTTGCCTATTTTTACTGGCAAAAAACAGACCCCCTGGAAACCATACCTGTAGGCGATATAAGTGAACCTCCCAAATATGTTTTGTCTATGTATGGGGACAAAAAGTATTCTTTAGAACAACCTTTAGGTATTACAGTTTATGACAATGAGGTTTTTGTCTCTGACTCGGACGCAGGTAGAGTGTTGGTCTTTGATCAGAATGGTAAGTTATTGAGGATTATTGGAGAAAAAGACAAAAAGCTTAGAAATCCTTATGGTCTGGCAATTCACGCTGGAAAGCTTTATGTGGCTGACGGAGGACTGGCAAGAATCTCTATCTTTACTGTCCAGGGAGATTTCAAGGGGTACTGGCTTCCCAAGGAGGAGAATCGAATTAATGTGCCTGCGACGATATATGTAGATGACAATAGAATAGTAATCAGCGATTTGGTTCGCAGCGGTATATATGTTTTTGATCATCAAGGTAACCTGAAATTAGCTTTTGGCGGCAAAGGTACAGAAAAAGGCTTCTTAAATAAACCCCACGGCTTTGTAATTAATGAGCGGGGAGAATTTATTGTGGCTGATAGTAACAATAATAGAGTGCAGATTTTTGATAACAAAGGGAAATTTATCAAAATTCTTGGTGAGAATGAAAGCAATAAAGGAGAAATATTGACCCCAAGAGGCATCACCCAGGACGAACAGGGTAATATCTATGTCGTCTCCGGTCTGGAAAACAGAGTTTATGTTTTTGATAAAAATGGAAAATTTAGATTTAATTTTAACGAGACCGCTAATGGTGATACTTTAGGCTTGCCCAGTGGAATCGCCTACTCAGGACGTAAAGTCTATGTAACAGAATATGCCAATAAGCGGGTAAGTGTATTTAAGTATTAAATGAGCCTGTAAGGCAGATGCCTTACAATATAAAAATAAAGGGGTGATGGGTTAAATGTCTATTTTAAAAAAGAGAGGAGGACCTATATTGAAAGGGCGCTGGTTGACCCAAATATCATTAATTGGATCTCTGCTTTTATTCAGCGCTCAAGCAGCTTACGCTTTACCAACAACTCCACCATTGGCCAGTACTACCCTTAGCAGCGCGGCCAGTGCTGGAGGAACTACGATCACTGTTACCAGTACCACTAATATTGATGTTGGCGATGTACTGGTCCTTGACCAAGGCGTAATTGGCAAGGAAGAACGGGTGCGAGTAGCTGGTATAGCTGGAACTACTATAACCATAGCCGGAGCAAGTAATGGTTACAAGTTACAGTACAGTCATAATAGTGGTGCTACTGTAGTAGAAATTGATACTGTTGGTTTGACCAATGCCAATCCCAATACTCCTGCTACTACTTATGAACACGATCCGGGAGATCCTGATAATTTCCAAGGGGTGATGGATCCTAATTTTAATAACAATTTACCGGTCACCAGTGGGCCTCACGGTCGTTATACCACCAATACCAATGGTTGTGGACGCTGCCATCAATTACACCAAGCTAAAAGTATAAGATTAATCAGGTTTGATACAGCTGCAGCTCAAAACCCAATTTATGGAGTTTGTACTTATTGCCATAGTTTTAATGGGCAAAGTACCTATGATGTTAAAGATGGTATGATCTGGGATACCAACAATGGCTATCGCTATGCTACTAATGGTGGTGGTTTTGAACGCATGCTGGTGGTTGAGGGGCCGGCACAAGTAGCTACTGTAGTAAAAGTATCGGCTAAACACCGAGTAAATGAACAAGCAACTATAAATACCGATGGCTCAATTTCTTATGTAAAGTTTAATGCCCCTGGAGGTTACCAGGAAACAAACGGTCACGTGGAATTGCGTTGTTCAAGTTGTCATCAGCCCCACGGAACTTCTAACAGCCGTCTGCTGGTAACCAGAATACAAACAGCAGATACCAGTGGGAACCCCATCTGGCGTGATACATCTACTTCTGGAACTAAAGTAGTAATTAAGGTAAATAACCCTTTTAGTGATGAAAAAACAGAATACAACGAAGAAATTGCTACTTTCTGCGGCGCGTGCCACTATGACTATCTTTCCAGCAATGCTTCACAGAAAAGTGGATATTATATGCCCAATTATTATCGCCACAAGATGAAAATGGGACCCAATTCAGGTTTAAATGACATTAACACAAATGATGGTACTTTTGGTTATAATTCCAGTAAATTGGTTTTACCGCTGGCCAGCATCGGAAATGATGGTACTAGCACCGGAGCTGCCAATACTGTTATATGTTTGACCTGTCATTACGCCCATGGGACCTTTGTGCAGGTAACTGGAATAAAGACTTATGACCAGATCCAGCTTAATAGTAATACTAATCTAAATACAGTTAATGGCTATGAATCTCCCAAAAACCTGCGGATGGATAACAGGGGAGTCTGCCAGAACTGTCACAACAGAACAAAGAGTACAGTAAAACCGGTACTGGTGCAGGTTTTAGATCCTGCTCAAGATGGTTCAAAAGAATATGGTCAGACTGGTTCGTTGCTACCTGGTAAAGCTGTTTCACCCACTGCTAATACCATTCTAATCCGCTTCGACCAGTACATGTGGAGGGATAAAACCGATCCGACTGGTGTTGCTGGTAGTGTTGAAAACACTGGACATTACAAGGTGACAGACATGACAGCTAGCCAGAATATTTCTGTAACATCTGCTACTCTGCAGCCCGATGGACGTACTGTACTGTTAACTCTCGGCTCTAGTCTTACTCCTGGTAACCAGATTAAAGTCGAACTGCAAGCGATTGGTGCTACCAATATTAAAGACCTGAACTTTAATGAGGTAAACCCGGCAGATACGAATAATATTGTAACTTTCACTAAATAATTAGGCGCGGGGAATCTAGCATGATTCCCCGCTCGACCTTCTTCTGGGGTGGGAAAATGGCCAGAAAAATTAGTTGTTTCTTATTTGCTGTTGTTTTTTTTCTAGGAATTGGAGCATATTATTTCTCTCACGGTTATTCATTATCTTATTCTAGTCCTGCAAGAAAAACGATTTATCATTTTTGGCCATCTGGTAATAATAGAATGCTTAATCAACCATTGGATGTAGCTAAGACAGGTAACGATTTATACTGGATTGCTGAAAGTACAAACCAGCGGCTTAGTGCCGTCAATAATAACGGCACAATAGTAAAAGTTATAAACTTAGAGGGAAATTTCGCCCCTGGGAGTATTTGGTGGCAAAACAACCATCTTTATGTTTGTGATTTAAATAGTAATCAAATAATGATATTAGATAAAAATGGAAATTTGATCAATCGTCTATTTTTATCAACAAATGGGGCTATTGTTAAACCTGTTTTTATTACAGGAGACAACCAAGAGCGATTATTTGTGGCTGATGTTTTTTACCATCAGGTAATTGTTTTGGATAACCTGGGTAATATCATTCAGAAAATCGCTAAGCCGGGCCATGAAAAAGGCCAGGTCTATTATCCTTACGGTATCGCTTATGATCAAGGGAACAAACGAATTTATGTCAGCGATTTTGGCAACCAGGAAGTAGATATTTTCGATATAAATGGCAGTTGGCTAGGGGATATCCCCACCTTAAGAGGCAAGCAAATACGCGGTCTGGCATGGGATGAGCGCCGCGAATTGCTTTGGGCCGTCGACATTTTTAATCATTCTGTTTTAATCTTAAATAAGGAATATAAAATTGTTGAACAAATTAATGAGCTGTCAACTGGCCAGTTCTTATATATCCCAAATAGCGTAAGGGTTTTCGGTAACGAAGTACTAATTGCAGACAAAGAAAATAACCGGATAGTACAGAGGATTGAGGTCGATAGAAAATGAAAAAATTTTTTCAGATTATCTTTATGTTTTTTTTCTCATTTTTACCCATAACTCCGGTTATGGCAGCCCCTGACTATCCATTAATTATAAATTACAGGCCCCTGGCAGGAGATCAAGGGGCAGGCATTGATACCGTTAAATCCCCTATTACTATTACCTTTGACCGGCCTATGAATGCTGCTACAATTAATACAAGTACTTTTTATCTCAAGGATAGTAATAATAATTTACTAAATACAACTGTCACTTATGATAGTAATACCAGGGTGGCTACCCTGACATTAAATCCTGCATCAACAAAATTGAATACTAATCAAGTCTATACTGTTTTTGTTATTGGCGGAGTTTCTGGGATTAAAGATAGCAATAATAATCCACTTCCAGGAAATTTTCAATGGTCTTTTGCGACAGGAACTTCGGATTATTTTGTGCCTCATCGCAATTATTCTACCAGTACTGCAAAATGTGGAATATGTCACCAACTGCACCAGGCACCGGAGTATCGACTGGTGCGTAACAGTTCTACTTCAACTCTTTGCTTTACTTGTCATGATGGATCTGCCAGCAATTATAATATTAAATCACTTTTTGCAGCTGGCACCATTTCCTTTCACCCGGTGGCAGGCATATCTTTGGCTGGTAATTCTGATAAACTGAGATGTGTTGATTGCCATAACCCTCATAATGTTAATGATAACCGTCCCCTTGCGCCAGCTGCTTCAGGTGCTTTGTCTTATAGCCGCGGAGTTGCACCACCTGCGCGGCCAGCCTGGAGTCAGGTCGCAGAAGGGGACTGGAATTATAAAATAAGTATTTCGTATCAATACGAACTATGTTATCGCTGTCACTCAACCTGGGATCCAGCCAACCCAACCCATGCTGCTTTAACTTTACGGGATATTGCCAGGGAATTTAATCCTAATAATAAGGCTTTTCATCCAGTAGAAGCAGATAGTCCCAACACAAAGGGAATTTTTGTTTCCGGCTATTCCGCAAGTACCAGGATCTTCTGTACTGATTGTCATGGCTCTCCGGTTTCAGGTGCAGCCAGAGGACCTCATGGCTCTACAAATGTTAAGATTTTAAAAGGACTTTATGATAATAATACAGGAACTGGAAACAGCCAGCATTTATGTTTTCGCTGTCATAATTATAACGCTTATGCCCAAAGAGATCCTTACAGAGATTCAAATCTCACAGGATTTTATAATAGTAATAGAGGCAATCTGCATGCTTATCACACGGACAAATTAAACAGCATTCGCTGCCAGTATTGTCATTCTGCGGTAGTACACGGTCTTAATAGCAATAAACACCTGATTCTGAACACCAGTTTGGAATCCAATCCCTACAAAAGTAGTATTGCCAAAATTACTTACTATCAAGAAAGTAGTGGTAACTATAGTGCAAATAACTGCCGGGTTAATGATACTAATCTTTGCAGTGCACATTCAAATTAATGGAGAGTAATTAGTATGTTAAGAGTATTATCCAGTATCCGATTAGCTAATTTAATCATATTAGTTTATTGTATTTTCTTGATTATCGCTATGCTTAAACCTGAAAAGAAGCTGCTGGATTCTATTTGGTTTTTTATTTTAGGGATATTGTTTTTTTTCAATCTTACAGCCTGTACCCTTAAACAATTGGTTAATTATCGTAAAAACAAAATTGGCTTAGCGCTCTTTCATATTGGACTAGTATTAGTCCTTTTGGGAAATGGTATCAATTTTTTCTGGGGAAAAGAAGGTATTTTACAACTGGGGATTGGACAAACCAGGATTGTTGATAAAAGCAATTTATTAAATTATCGGGAGGGCAAATTTGCTTCCCCGTGGGAAGGGGATTTAGAAATCACGCTCCAAGATATAAAAGTAGAAATGGATCAGGGTAAACCTAAAGTTAAGTATGGAAATTTACTGGTAGTAAACAGGAAAAACAACGCCATAGCTCAGATACCTTTTGATTATGTAAATTCATTTCAGTCAAACGGCCTTTATTTCTGGCCTTTGGAAAGAGGCTATGCTCCTGTATTAGAGTTAACGGATGAACTGATTCACTGGAGTCTACAAACTAAAAAATTAAATAACCAGGAAGTGTACGAAGGAAATTTAAAAACTGGTGATTTAGACCTGAAAGGCCAGCTGAAAGAGCAAAAATTGATTTTAATCTATCAACAAGGAAAAGAAACAAAAGAGAAAGTTTTAAGTCAAGGACAAACAGTATTCATTAATGGACAACAAATTAAATGGCTTGAAACCTCATACTGGCTGGCCTTTTCTGTTAAATACCAGCCAGGCAATAGTATAATCTGGCCAGGAACTCTCTTGCTGATTATTGGTAGCGCCTATCATTATCTACCACTGCTTTGGAAGAAGGGATAACATGTTTAAACTTCAAGTAATAAATTTATGGACAAGCGTTAGTTTCTATGGTGTCGCCTTTGTTTTTTGGGTTGTTCACAGCTACTGGTATAAACCCATTCTGCTTAGGTTTAGTAATTATTCAGGTATAATCGGCTTTGTTTTTCATACTATAGCGTTAATTCTACGCTGGATAGAGGTTAATCATGGCCCCTATCATAATTTTTATGAAGTATTAATTTCTGACATGTGGGTAGCCTTATTGTTTTTCGGTATTTTAAGCTATAAGTTACCTGAACTAAAAAACGGCGCCCTTATCGTATATCCTTTGGCTATGGTAGTTATAGCTTATGCTGTCTTCCAAACCCCCCAGCAAACAGAACTTCCACCTTCATATGCTACTTACTGGCTGACCATACATGTGCTCTTTGCTAAACTGTCCTATGGTTCCTGTTTGCTTTCGGCTGTAGCTGCTGCTCTATATCTGCGTGAAAGAAAAGAGATTTTCGAGAAATGGCAATATCGGCTTGCAGGTATAGGATTCTTTAACCTTGCTGTAATGATTGCTTCAGGAGCAGTTTGGGCATATAAAGCCTGGGGGCGTTTCTGGGGCTGGGATCCCATCGAGACCTGGGCTTTGATCTCCTGGCTTGTGTACGCATTGTACTTACATTTATGGAGAACGCAAAACTGGCGTGGCACAAAATCAGCCTGGTTGGCTATTATCAGTTTCTTATTCGTAATCCTGGCATTTTTCTGCCTTAAATTTCTATATCCTTCTGTTCACGAAAATCTCAGCATATAGAATATTTAGTTCATCTGGAGCAAAAAGATTACCCTCCGGGGTAGTCTTTTTTTGGCACAATCAGAGGATGGTAGAACTGCCAGAATTGTCACTATAATTGAAATAAGAGAAATAAAAGGGGGAAATAGCATGGATTGGTCAACTTTAATGGCCCATATGTATGGAACAGTTATTAGCGGAGTTATGTTTGCTGCAGGTATATATTTTTTCTTTGGATTAAGTGGAAAAACTTCCTTTGGTTATAAAGCTTTTGGAGCGGTTATGAGTAGTCTGGGAGGGTTGCTCTTTTTGCTGACCTTAATTCCTGCATTTTAATGCCAAGGAGGTTACATCAGCAAATGTCCATAGTATGCAAATGCGGATATGAACATTATGATGAATCCAAAATCATTAAACGACGCGATCCAATCACAAATCAGGTACGCCCAGTTTGTAAAATATGCGGGAGAAGAGTTTTTTTTAAATCTGTTAATCCTGCTCAATATAAGAGAATGTTAAGATCTATCCAGACATAGGATAGGTCTTTTTTTACCCTAAATGGTAGAGCGAAAGGCAAAAAGTTTTATATGAATAGCAATTCAGTGCAAAACTAAAATGTAGCTAAATGTTTTAGTTAACAAATATTCATGTTTTTGAGCAGTTTAGTGACTATCTCTGTTTTTTCCCGGGATTTTTCTCGTCGAATTTTAGGGGCTGGCTTATAATATGACTAAACAATTCAGTATTCGGAAAGGAGGTAATTTGAGGCCAGGAGCCCGTAGCAGACAATAACTAACCTCAATTAATTTAAGAAAGGAGTGGCAGTATGAGCATTAATACTGAGGTCGGAATGGGTCAGAACGTAATTGAACATCCAAAACGTTCCCAGGCTGAATGGAAAAAAATCGCTGATAGTCCTGATTTTAAAACTCTTATTAACGCCAAAGGAAAATTTTTGATTCCTACCATCATATTTTCTTTTGTTTATTACTTTGCACTTCCTATTTTAGCTGGTTATGCCCCTGGCTTAATGAAAACAAAGATTGTTGGTGCTATTAATTTTGGCTATTTATTTGCACTTTCCCAGTTTTTCGTAGCCTGGATAATTGCCGGACTTTATAGCTCAGTGTCTAATAATACCTTTGATCCGCTGGCAGAAAAAATTAAGCAACAACAGGGGGGGAAGGGTAGATGAAGATTATTACTTTTGGTCTATTTGCTCTTGTTGTTCTTGCTACCCTGATTATTACTTACTGGGCAGCACGACGTACTAAAACTACTGCCGAATTCTATGCTGCTGGCCGCAGCTTAAGTGGTATTCAGAACGGTTTTGCTATAGCCGGTGACTATATGAGTGCCGCTTCATTTCTGGGGATTGCTGGACTCATTGCTTTAAATGGCTATGATGGTTTTATGTATTCTGTAGGTTGGCTGGTAGCATATATTACTGTTCTACTGGTCGTAGCCGAACCCTTACGAAATAGCGGTAAATATACCATGGCCGATATGCTGGCTTACCGCTTAAAACCCAAGCCGGTGCGGACTGCAGCAGCCCTTTCTACTCTAGTTATCTCCACCTTTTATCTATTAGCCCAAATGGTGGGTGCAGGTAGCTTAATTAAAATGCTAATCGGCTTATCCTATGAAACCTCCATTATTATAATCGGTATAATGATGATCTTATATGTTGCCTTCGGTGGTATGCTGGCAACCACCTGGGTTCAAATCATAAAAGCGGGATTATTAATGGCTTGTGCAATTGTTTTAAGCTTTGCGGTTTTAGTAAAATTTAACTTCAATTTCGTGGACTTTTTTGGCGGTTTAAGCCAGAAGTACGGCCAATCATTCCTGGAGCCAGGGAAATTATATAAGAATCCCATTGAATTAATCTCATTAGGATTAGCGCTAGTTTTAGGTACTGCGGGAATGCCTCATATTCTCATGCGCTTCTATACTGTACCTACTGCAAAAGAGGCCCGGAAATCCGTTGTTTGGGCAATGATTTTAATCGGTTCATTCTACATTATGACAACTTTCCTTGGATTCGGAGCAGCATACTTTGTTGGAGCAGATGCGGTCAAAGCTGCTGAAAAAGGCGGTAATATGGCAGCTCCAATGCTGGCCCAATATCTATTCGGTGGACCTAATACAATTGGTGGTGAAGCTGGTTTAGCTTTCGTTTCTGCGGTTGCTTTCGCTACAATCTTAGCAGTAGTTGCCGGTTTGACTCTGGCTGCATCCAGTGCCTTTGCCTATGATTTTTACACTAATGTAATTAAGGGTGGCAATGTGGATGAAGCTACTCAGGTTAAAGTCGCGAAGAGAACAACTGTAGCTGTTGGTATTGTAGCAATAATTTTGGGGCTTCTAGCTAAAGGCCAAAACGTCGCCCACCTGGTAGCTCTGGCCTTCGCAGTTGCATCCTCTGCCAATGTGCCGGTTATTGTCTTCTCGGTATTCTGGAAGAAGTTCAATACTGGTGGTGCTGTAACCGGTATCCTGGTTGGCCTGGCTTCCTGTATCATTTTCCTCCTGCTAGGCCCCAATGTGATGGATCCAAAGACTGCAATCTTTCCACTGAAGAATCCGGCTATTGTTTCTGTTCCGTTAGGATTCCTGGGTGCCTATCTGGGCAGCTTGTTCTATCGTGAACCGGAAGCCGAAGAGAAATTCGAAGAACTCTACGTACGGGCCAATACCGGTATTGGTGCAGAAGTGTAAAAGAAGCCCCGGCAAAATGCCGGGGCTTCATCTTAATCCCTTTGGATAATGATTTTTAATTAAATGTCCATCATCTTTACCCCAGCCTACTGGAAAACCATTTACTGTTATAGTTAGCCAGCCTTTATTGCCTGAAGCAGGTAGAGGATGGCCAGCAAAGTATTGGAATAATTGTTGATCATCAGGTCCAAATTCAACATTATTAATTGTTTTAATTAACGGCCAGGCTAGAGCGGCACTATGAGCAGGCTCAAACCGATTTTTCTTGAATGCTCCTAAAAGCAGTCCAGGACGCAAAATTTTAAGCCCATTAAAATCAGGGGGCTGTAAGGGGAGCCAGAAAAGATGCTGGTTTCTTTCAAAATAAAATCCTTCTGGGCAGCTATCCAAAAAATCTTTTGCGAATGCTTGCCACGTTTTCAAAGCTGAATTTGTTATATTAACATTAGCTCGTTGGATCTTTGAAGAGATACCCGTTTCTGTTTTTCTCAAAAGAGCAATGAAATGGCCTTCGCCTTCCAGTTTATGAGGCCACAATCTAGTGCATTTTTCCAGCTCGCGATTATTTAAGAGAAGCCATTCGGGATGTCCGCCATCAAAAACAGGTAAGGGATCTGGATGGGAAATTAGACTTAATTCGGGAAAATGAGTCAAAAGCCAGTCAATTACCCCTTCATTTTCAACAGGGTTAAAGGTGCAAGTTGAGTAAACCAGGGTACCTCCTGGTTTGAGCATTGTCACAGCGGCAGAGAGTATTTCTTTCTGGCGTTCAGCACAGAATTCCACCCCGCGCCAGGTCCACTGAGCTCGCAAACTAGGATTTTTGCGGAACATTCCTTCCCCTGAACAGGGAGCATCAACAACAATTTTATCAAAAACCTGAGGTAATTTTTGAGCTAGTTTGGCAGGTAGTTCGTTGCTGATTATACAGTTACCAACTCCCAGTCGTTCTATATTTTCTGCCAGCACTTTTAGTCTGGTTGCAGATGGTTCATTAGACCATAGCAATCCCTGACCGCCCAGGCGGGCAGCTATTTGAGTAGATTTTCCGCCAGGAGCAGCGCATAAATCCAGGATCCATTCACCAGGCCGGGGGTCTAAAGCACTTACAACGGCCATGGCACTTGGCTCCTGCAAATAATACAGGCCTGCCTGGTGATAGGGATGATTCCCGGCTTTCGCTGACCGGGATATATAATAACCTTCCTTACACCAGGGGACCGGTTCTTCTAAAAAGTGGAGCTCTTGCTTCAAAGTATGTGTTTGGATCTTTAATAGGTTTACCCTTAACCCTTTCCGGGCGGTTGTTGAGTAGGAGTTAAGAAAAGCGGTGAACTCATTGCCAAGCCAGGACTGCATTTTGGTTGTATACTCTTCAGGGAGAGGAGGGAATTGGTTCATTCATGTATCGCTCCTTTTTATCAAACAGGACAATTTAAGGCTAGCTGTCTAATTGCACGCTAAACGGTATTATCTACAGTCTAAATGGTTATATATGTTTACTAACGAATGTACTGACATCTGGACAGGTAAAAAAAACTCTTAGCGAAAAAAATAATGAAAATTCCATATTATCTAGCTATATTGTTGGTAAGAAGAGAGCGAAAGGATGAGGTCTATGAGCCAGTGGTGTAGAATTTGTGAAGAACCTCTAGAACGTCCTAAAGACCGTTCGATTTGTGACCGCTGTGAAAGTCAGGTTGATCGACAAGCCCGAAGTAGCTGGTCGCCATTAACTGCTGAAGTAGTTAGACAGAGACTACGTCAAAAAGGTTATCAAAGAGCTAGTAAAAAGTCAAATTCCAGTTAGAAAAAAGGCCGGAGCCTGGGGCTCCGGCTTAGTTTTTGAGGAGGGACAAGAGGGAGCGGTATAAAATGTAGAGGGTGGCGCCAACTCCTGCCAGGAACAGGAGTAGGGCAACAACTTTGGCCATAAACATCACCACTAACTATTGTTGCCCTGGTAATGACAATATATGCGCCATACAAAAAATAGGTGTCAAATATAAAGTATGTAAAAAAGTTTTCAAAAAATACAAAATTATCTTGTTGTTCTGCTAATAAAGACATTATAATTAAGTATAGAAAGAGAACGGGGAGGGGAAAAAGTGGCTAAAATTGATATTAACAGTCGCTGGTGCAAAGGTTGCGGTATTTGTGTAGCTTTTTGCCCACAAAAGGTCTTGGAACTATCTCTTTTGGGAAAGGCAGTGGCTGTAAGTCCTAAAAGATGCATTAACTGTAAAATGTGCAGTGAACATTGCCCTGATTATGCTATTGAAGTGTTCAAGGAGGAATGAGGGGTGAGCGGGAGAAAACTGGTACAAGGCAACGAAGCCTGTGTCTATGGGGCACTGGCTGCGGGAGTTAGATTTTATGCGGGGTACCCGATAACCCCGTCTACCGAGATTGCAGAAATGATGGCAACTGAACTGCCAAAATATCAAGGCACATACATCCAGATGGAAGATGAAATTGCCAGTATGGGGGCGGTATTAGGTGCGAGTATGGCTGGAGTAAAAGCCATGACTGCGACCAGCGGCCCAGGCTTTTCCTTGATGCAAGAAAATATTGGCTATGGTTATATGGCAGAAGTCCCTTGTCTGATAGTAAACGTGCAGCGCATGGGGCCAAGTACAGGCGTCCCGACGGCCCCTGGTCAGGCTGATGTACAACAGGCACGCTGGGGCACTCATGGAGATCATCCAGCCCTTGTACTTACCCCCTGGAGTGTAGAAGAATGTTATACCCTGACTAAAAAGGCGGTAGAGCTCAGCGAACTACTATCTATGCCAGTTATCTTACTTATGGATGAAGTTATTGGACATATGCGGGAAAGCATAAATATAGCCGAAGAATTAAATTTCGCTCAAAAGGCAGAGCGAGCACTTCCTGCTCTTTCACCTCAAGAATATCAGCCCTATCGGGCCGATGAAAAAGGGCGAATTCAGCTGGCACCTTTTGGGCATGGGTATCGTTATCACATAACGGGTTTAGTCCATGATGTTAAAGGTTTTCCTACGAATAACCCCAAACTTATTGAGGAACAGCTCGTAAGAATTCAGCGGAAGGTTGAACTAAACCGACAGGAAATTGAGCTTTATGAAACCTATTATGCTGATGATGCAGATTATCTACTGGTTAGCTATGGTTGTTCTGCCAGATCCGCGTTTGCTACAATGCGCAAGCTAAGAGCTAATGGTTTAAAAGTAGGACTTGTGCGTTTGATTACCCTCTGGCCATTACCGGATAATTCACTTAGGAACATTGTCAAGAATAAAAAAAGAGTTTTTGTTGTCGAGATGAACCAGGGCCAGATTACCAGGGAAATAGGAAGAGTTGTTGCCGGCCTTTGTAAGGTACAGGGCATTCACCGGATTGATGGGGAGCTGATCACACCTAATGAAATTTTGGAAAAGGTGGTGGGATCTTTATGTTAACTGAACTGAAGCCATTTTTGCGGCTGGATCGTTTACCCCATATCTGGTGCCCTGGGTGTGGCAATGGCTTGGTCATGGCAGGCATTATCAGGGCCATTAAAAGGGCTGGCTTGAATCAGGATGAGGTAGTGATTGTTTCCGGCATTGGCTGTTCTGCTCGAGCCAGCGGTTACCTTGACTTTAATACTGTTCATACTACCCATGGCCGGGCCTTAACCTTTGCCACCGGTATTAAACTGGCCAAGCCCCATTTATCAGTCTTTGTTTTAATGGGAGATGGTGATGCATTAGCAATTGGCGGCAATCATTTTATCCATGCCGCCCGACGCAATTTGGATTTGAATGTCATAATATTTAATAACCAGATCTACGGAATGACCGGTGGGCAGGCAAGCCCTATGACACCAGCTACAAGCAAAGCAACCACTGCACCTTATGGACAACTTGAGCAGCCTTTTGACACGGTTGAACTGGCTAAAGGAGCTGGTGCTACCTTTGTCGCGCGTTCAACAGCATATCATACTCAGTTAACCGCAAAGTTTATTGCCGAGGGAATAAAACACAAAGGATTTGCGGTTACAGAAGTGATTACTCAGTGTCCTGTTGCCTTTGGCAGAAGAAATGGAATGGGCAACCCGGCGGATATGCTGAAATGGCAAAAAGAAAGAGCATTGAATATTGATGTAGCCAAAAACCTGGGGGTAAAACCGGAAGGAAAGTTCCTAATCGGTATTTTACATCAGGAGGAGCGGCCTGAACTTGGTGAGCTTATTGCTTCACAAAAGGCCAGATGGCAAAAGGGGGACAACTAGTATGTTAAAAGAATTTCGTTTATCAGGTACTGGTGGACAGGGGATAATTCTGGCAGCTATCTTGCTGGCTGAAGGCGCAACCCGGCAGGGACTAAACGTAGTTCAGACCCAGTCCTATGGACCGGAAGCACGGGGTGGAGCGTCCAAGGCAGAAGTTAAAATAAGTGATGAGCCCATTGATTATCCCAAAGTTGAAATGCCGGAATTATTATTGGCTTTGTCTCAGGAGGCCTATGATAAATATCATAATTCCGTCCAAGAGCGAGGAATCATAATAGTCGATGAGGACCTGGTCCCCCATACAGTTAATACTAATTGCCAGCTGTTCAAGATTCCATTTACCCGTTTGGCTAAAGAAAATATCGGTAAAGAAATTGTAACTAACATTGTAGCCCTAGGCGCGATTGCCGCCTTAACAAAAGAGCTTGATTCCACGTCGATTTTAGAGGCTTTACAGCAAAGAATTCCCAGCCACTTGCTTGATATAAATCTTGATGCCTATAACTTAGGTTATAAACAGGGAGTGCAAGCATATGCGCAATCCCAGACCTTCACCAGACTGGAACAGAATAGCCAATAGTGTACGGGATGTCTGCTTCCATCGCTGGGGGGGACCAAGAAGCCCGTTAGCTGTTGGCTATTTGGAGCAAACCATGCTACCAGATATCCTCTGGTTTTTGCATCGGCTTGAGCCCTGGTGGCATACAGTATTAGCCCAGGAGCTACTAAAGGATAAGTTTGTGATCCAGCATGGTTTCCCCAATGTTCTAGGCCAGGGGATGGCTGAGGAAATATTGGTTGAAATATCACCCTGGCAGACAGAACAGGGCGAAGAAAAGGACCTCTTGTTTCTTTTGTTATCTCCTATTGCGCTTGATCAGCCGATGCATTATTTGACAGAAACTTTTCCTTTGCCAGAGGAAATCTGGGCAAAATTTAAAATGGCCTGGCGGCAACAGTACAATTTCCTCACCAGGTGGCAACCACAAATCCTCGATTTTATTAGATTATGGCAGGACAATAAAGACTTTCAGCTAACCTGGCAATTTAGAACAGAGTTGTGGTTAGTTGGCATCAATTCTGATTGGGACTTTTATCTTAGCCAGCTTATACAACTGGAAAAATGCCGTATAGGTTTGCTAAACAGTCTAGAAGATTCATATGATCTTGACTTGATTCCATCTAATTGGTTAAACCTAAAAGCAGATGGCCAAGTAGAACTGAACAAAACCGGGAGTAAAATAATAACCCCCTGGATTGTAGAAGATATAATAAATACAGTCGAAGACCGTATGTTATTAGGTGGACCAACTCATGGCATCAACTCAGCTATGGGGGTTCTAGCCAGATTATATCCTGAACAAATAAAGTATTTACTAGATTTAATTGTAGATCGTAATCGGCAAGGATGGTTACCTTTGCTGGAAAGCTGGTATGCGAGGGCAGACAAAGAGATAAAAATTTATCTAATTGATGCAATTGGACATTTAGGCAAACAAAAGGCATTACCATTTTTAATCACTGCACTGCAAGCTGATGATGCTTCCATCATTCTGGCAATTTGTGAAACCCTGGCTATGATAGGTGATCGAAGTTGCGGCTTTGCCCTTAGCGCTCTGTTAAAGAACGGCAGTTATATTGTGCAGGAGAAAGTAGTATATACTCTGGCTGAATTGAAATTCACCCCGGCCCTTAAAAGCTTCCAGAAGATGCTTGACGATCCTAACGTTTCTCCAGAGTTAAAAAGAACAATCAAACGTGCAATTCATATTATTAATACACCCTCTTCCAGTTAAAAACTGGAGAGGGTGTTTTTGAATTCATCATAGATGTCCTTGAGATTTTCTGATTTTTGAAGTCTAGTGATCAAGAAACTAAGAAATTCAGATATAGCTTGATGGGGAGGTAAAGGTATTTCTTGCAAAAATGACTTTAGCCAAATGTACTGATTTTCATATAATTTTATGTTTAAATTAATTTCTTTTGGCATAATATTGCCGTTTGCTTGTTGTTGGGCCGAGTTCTTGTTATCTTTTTCCTGTTTTTGTTCTTTAGTAATATACCATTGCTCTCGCGCAAGTCGTTCTACCTCAGGTTCGTTTTTAATTTGGGGATGGGAAACAACTTTACTAAACCAGAAAATGGCTTCATCAAATTTACCCAGTCTGCGTTTTAACTCACCGATTAAATAGAGCTGTCTTACTTCCGACATTTCATTCTGAGTATAACTATTTAAATAGTTTTCTTCATAATGCTTACAGGCTAGTTCCAGAAAAAATATTTCTTTCTCTTGATTTCCCAAAAAACGATAACACCAGGCTGTTCTTAGAAATAGCGGAGCCAATTTATGGGGCGGTTTTTTGCATATTTGCATAGTGCGAATTAATAACTCAAAAGCCATAGCAGCATATGTCCAGTTCGGCTCAAACTTAAATTCAGGGTCCTTAGCTTTTAATATAGGCAGTAAAGTTTTTAGTCTTTCCTTTTCCTCGGAAGGGTGATCGGTTCCAAAAGTTTTGCTGGGAGCAGCATAATGGCATTGGGGACAAACAGCTACTTGATAAAGAAGGGGATTAATACCACTATACTGGGGACAAAAGTCAGAGTCTCTTCCAATAAGGCTATAACTGCTGCTTTTTACCCGATAAACTTCAACTACTGTATGACATATCGGGCAAGTTTTTTTTACGCTGAATATTTGGTTACTCATAGTAAGCCTCCTTTACAAAGAAAAAATTCTACATTAAACGATATTTTCCTCCAAAGTTTTATTTTTTACTTGCAAAAGGAGGGGTAAATGTAGTTATACTATATAGGGGTGGTAAAGTTGGCGCTCAGGACAAGGAGGAAAAAAAGTGTTTGAAGTAGCAATTAAGGAAAGTTTTGCAGCGGCCCATCTCATTAGAAATTATCCCGGGGATTGCGCAAGATTACATGGTCATACCTGGTTTGTAGAAGTAGGTATTTATGGCGAAGAACTGGATGACCTGGGGATGCTAATAGATTTCAGCAAACTGAAACAGATTGTTCGCAGTTATTTGAAAAAACTTGATCATCAATTAATAAATGATTTACCAGAGTTTCGGGAAGGAGAGCTTAATCCTACCGCAGAGAACCTAGCTTTCTATTTGTATCATCAAATAAATCAGGTTATAAAAAAGGAATGGCCCGATAAAAAAATTGCATTAGGATGGGTTAAAGTTTGGGAATCCCCTACAGCATGGGCTATTTATCGGAGGGGTAAAAATGAAAACATATCTGGTTAAACATGAGCTTACATATAATGGAGAACAGCTCTCATCGCTGTTTGCATATCGCAATTTTAGAGTTCAAGGCGATAGTATCGTAGCTTTTATCGGTCCCTGTCGTGTTGAATTATCTGAAATGGTGGATTTAGAAGACGTTTTGGCTCAGGACTGGATATATAGCCCCAGGATGTTACATTTTATTATTGAAATTTTTCATCTAGATCTGGAGAAAATGGTAATTATTCAACGCTTATTCATTGCTATTATTAAAGAACAACTGGAGTATTACGGCGTGAAAGGAATAAAACGTAAAGGAGATGACTTGTATTTAGAAAATAAGAAACTTTCGGTGTCAATAGCTACTCTAAGTCCGGTATCATGCCTGATTCATACTGGATTGAATCTAGAAACAGAAGGAACTCCAGTCGCTACTGTCGGCCTGAGAGAATTAGGGATTGAAAATACTGAAGAATTTGCAGAGCAGGTAATGATCGCTCTGGCAAATGAAGTTGAATCGATTAAGCTGGCCCGCTGTAAAGTAAGGGGAGTTAATTAATGCAAGCAGCTTTTCTGATCGAAATGATGTCATCCTTTCAAGGGGAGGGTACTGTCGTAGGCTTACGCCAGTTATTTCTTCGTTTTGCCGGTTGTAACCTTGCTTGTGCATATTGTGATACCCGTTATTCCTTGCATGCGCAAGAAACCTGGAAAGTTGAATTCCCTCCAGGTACGGGTTGTTGGAACATATTAACAAATCCAGTTACTGTAGAACAGTTGCTAGAACAAATAAAAAAATTTAATCCGGATAAACATCATTCTTTGAGTTTGACGGGTGGTGAACCCCTATTACACTCGGATTTTCTGCAAGAATTTTTACCTAAAATAAAACAAATGGGGTGGAAAATCTATTTAGAAACTAATGGTACACTGGTACATAACCTTAAACAAGTTCTAGATTACATTGACATTATTGCTATGGATATTAAACTGGAATCAGCTACTGGAGCTCCGACCCCCTGGGAAGAGCACCAAAAATTTTTAGAATTAGCGATGAATAAATCCTGTTTTATTAAAGTAGTAGTTAATAGCAGGACGGACAGGCGAGAAATCGGTCAAGTTGCCCAGCTAGGGCCTGAACGTACCATAGCAATTGATATAGTATTACAACCCCAAACTGGTTCAGAATTACCGCCGGCCAATCGATGGATAGAATGGCAAGAAATTTTAAAGCCATTTTATCGGGAGGTAAGAATAATTCCTCAGACTCACAAGATTCTGGGGGTATTATAGAAAGGGTGGAAGTATGGATATCAGAAAAATTGAAACAGCTATGCGAATGATCCTGGAGGCAATAGGGGAGGATCCAGAAAGAGAAGGATTAAGGGATACCCCCAAGAGAGTAGCTCGCATGTACGAAGAGATTTTTCATGGACTGGAAAATGACCCCAGGGAACATTTGCAGGTTTTATTTACTGAAGACCATGATGAAATGGTTTTAGTCAAGGATATACCATTTTATTCCATGTGCGAACATCATTTTTTGCCTTTCTTTGGCAAAGCTCATGTAGCCTATATACCAGCTAAAGGGAAAATAACTGGACTGTCGAAATTAGCCAGGGTTGTCGAAGGGTATGCTAAACGTCCTCAGCTTCAGGAACGTTTGACCAGTCAAATCGCAGATGCTATTATGGAATGCCTTCAGCCCCGGGGCGTCCTGGTAGTTGTGGAAGCAGAGCATATGTGCATGACCATGCGGGGAGTTAAAAAACCTGGCTCATATACAACCACTTCAGCTGTAAGAGGAATTTTTAAAACTAATAATGCTACCCGTGCGGAAGCATTTAGTCTGATTAACAGCAATTAACAAAAGTAAGGAGAAGAGAAAATGAGTGAAATGGAAAAGGATAAACTCATTTTACTGGCAACTAAGACAGTACCTGCTAATCCTGAAATGATCTATATAGTTGATTTTCTTAATAAAAACCTTAAACACAAAAAGGTGATGTTTGGTCTAACATTAAATAAAGAAGAAAAAACTATGACCTTGTCTATCTATGAGGTATAAAGGAGAGAATGGGTATGAATCAGGTTTGGGTAGCCGGGATTGTTTTTCTGTTAACCTATGCTGTGATTATCTCGGAAAAGTTACATAGGACGGTTGTGGCCCTCCTGGGTGCGGCAGTTTTACTTATCATGGGCACACTCTCTCAAGAAACAGCTTTGCATCATATTGATTTCAACACCTTAGGACTGTTGACTGGGATGATGATCATTGTCGGTATAACCCGTCACTCCGGGGTTTTTCAATATTTGGCAATTGTGGCAGCGCGTTGGGCAAAAGGAGAACCTATGGCTATCATGGTGGCATTAGCGACGATCACTGCTGTACTGTCTGCTTTTCTGGATAATGTAACTACGGTATTATTAATCGTGCCAGTCACCTTTTCTATAACTCGAGAACTGAAAATTAATCCAATTCCTTTTTTAATATCCCAGGTGTTGGCGTCTAATATCGGTGGTACAGCTACTTTAATTGGTGACCCTCCTAATATTATGATTGGCAGCCAGGTTAAAGAGCTAACTTTCAATGCCTTTATCTGGAATTTAGCACCAGTAATAATTATTATTTTTATTGTAACAATTTACTTATTAAAATGGATTTACCGTAAAGACTTAAATGTTGCTCCTGAGCTAAAGTCCCGTTTAATGGCTTTTGATCCCTATAAAGAGATTAAAGACCCTTTACTTCTGAAAAAATCCCTGCTGGTTTTGGCTTTAACCATTGCTGGATTTGCTACCCATCAAATCTTCCACCTGGAATCTGCAACAATTGCCATGGCTGGTGCAACCCTCTTGATGTTAATTAGCAAAGTTGATATGGAAAAAATCTTCCATGAGGTAGAATGGCCAACCCTCTTCTTCTTTATTGGACTATTTATCCTGGTAGGGGGGTTGGTAGAAGTAGGAATAATCAAAGCCATGGCTGAAAAATCTCTGGAAATAACTGAAGGTAATCTCACCTTTGCTGCAATGTTAATTTTATGGGTTTCTGCCATTGCTTCCGCCTTTGTAGATAATATTCCCTTTGTTGCTACCATGATTCCGCTCATCAAAACCATGGGCCAGCTGGGGAACATGGGCAATATTGAACCTTTATGGTGGGCTTTGTCTTTAGGAGCATGTCTGGGGGGAAATGGTACCATTATCGGTGCATCAGCCAATGTTATTGTGGCAGGGATGGCTGAACGTCAGGGCTATCCTATGACATTTGTTGGCTTTATGCGAATTGCTTTTCCCCTGATGATAGTCTCGATAATTATCAGCTCAGCATATATTTATCTCAGATATTTGTTATAGGGGGAAAATAAATGCGTATCCTGATCAGCAACGATGATGGGATCTGGGCCCCTGGTCTCAGGGCCCTGGTAGAAGCACTAAAGCCCCTTGGTGAAATTTTTGTTGTCGCCCCTGATCGGGAAAGAAGTGCAACAGGACATGGTATCACTGTTCACTGGCCCCTGAAAGTAGAACAGGTTGATTTTGGCATTACCGGGGTGCAAGCCTGGTCAGTTGAAGGTACACCCGCCGATTGTGTAAAGCTAGGAATTGAGGTTTTGACTGCGGGTAGTCGTCCTGATGTAGTTGTATCCGGGATCAACAAGGGCCCTAATCTGGGCACGGATGTTCTGTATTCTGGCACAGTTTCTGCAGCCATTGAGGCTATTATAAACGAAGTCCCGGGAATTGCTGTCTCATTGGCCAGCTATCAAGACTTCAACTTTGCAGCTACTGGAAAAGTCGCTGCCTACATGGTTGAAAAATTATTGGAACATGGGATTTCAGAAGATACTATTCTCAATGTAAATGTACCGCCACTGCCGCTGGATAAACTGAAAGGAATAAAAGTAACCAGACTGGGTCAAAGAAGATATCAAAATGCTTTTCACGAGCGAAGAGATCCGCGCGGCAGGGTTTATTACTGGATTGGCGGGGAACCGATAGATCTAGATGCCAGTCAAGACACAGATATCTGGGCGATTGAAGCAGGATATGTTGCTGTTACACCAATACACTTTGATTTAACCAATTATAAAATCATCCAGGAAGTAGATGGCTGGGATTTGTCGCTGAAATAAATTGGCATTAACCCCTGAAAAAAACAGGGGTTATTTTTTTTACCTTTATTACCTCTAAAATCATAAAGAAAATAAATAAATCTTTCTTTATAATAATTTTGAGGTGATATTATGAAAAAGGTTATCCTGGTGAATTTGCTCACGGGAGTAATGATTTTTGGACTCTTGTTTTTATATAACCAAAATAATATTGAAAAGCTTTTTAAGGACAATCCTTCTGTAATGCAAGTAAAAGTAAATGACCAGCAAATTAACATTAAGCTTAACTTCTCTTCAACCCTTTCTGAAAACCTGATTAATATTTTAGAAAATACACCGCCTGATTATAAAATTTATTTTATTTCCGAAAGCAATAAGCAAATTGATACTTTTTGGCAAAAACACAAGAATAAAATATTGGAATTATTAATAAACAGGAAATTAACTGCTGCTGAAGAGCTGGTTCAGCATTTATCACAACAGCGCATACAGGGGCAAATTGTTGTTACCGATAAGGGAACCCTGCTAATTTTGAAACAAAATAAAAATTTCCTGGTGGAATTGATACCGGTAAATTTACTATCAAGCAGCTAATTTCTATGGTGAAGGGGGATATCATGAACAGATTGATTCTATATATAAACGGACCAATACTGGCAATAGGACTTTACACCTGGTTATATGACCGGGAATATTTTGGTTTGATTTTACTGTTAGCTATATTTGCGCTGGGTTATCAGTACTTGTTAATGAAGAATTTGATACCCGGGTTACCTTTCAGTAACCAAAAAAAGTATGAGCTGGTACAATTCAGCGATATTGGCGGTCAGGAACGCGCTATTAAAGAACTACAAGAAGCCCTGGATTTTCTTAACCTTTCTCAAGAAGTACAAAGACTGGGTATCCGACCAATCAAAGGTATTTTGTTAACTGGTCCTCCAGGTACCGGAAAAACATTGTTAGCCAAGGCGGCAGCAACTTATACTGATTCGGTTTTTCTTTCTGTTGCAGGATCTGAGTTCGTTGAAATTTTCGCCGGTAATGGTGCCAAAAAGGTACGTCGCCTATTTAATGATGCCCGTAAACTAGCGAGGAAAGAAAAGAAAAAACATGCGGTTATTTTTATTGATGAAATGGAAGTTGTGGGGGGCAAACGAGGCAGAGTTGCCAATCAGGTTGAGTATGACCAAACATTGAATCAGTTATTAGTAGAAATGGATGGCTGCCAACCGGAGGATAGTGTTCACATTCTGGTTATTGGTGCAACCAACCGCCCTGACCTTTTAGACGATGCTCTATTAAGGCCTGGCCGTTTTGATCGCCATGTGGAAGTAAGCTTACCTGACATTAAAGGGCGGGAAGCAATTTTAAAAATACATTTACGCAACAAGCCTGTCAGCCCTGACCTGGATCTATATGCAATTGCTAAACAAACTTATGGTTTTTCTGGAGCGCAATTGGCCAGTGTAGCTAATGAAGCGGCTATCTATGCTTTGCGTTCCGGAAAAGAACATATTGGGCAGGAGGAGTTCTTAAAAGCGATTGACAAAATTCTTTTAGGTGAACACAGAGACACACTATTAAGTGATGCTGAAAAATTCAGAATCGCAGTCCATGAGATAGGTCATGCTTTTATTTCTGAATTTTATTTCCCCAAAAGCATAGCTCAGATTACGATTGTCCCCAGAGGCAAAGCATTAGGCTTTATCAGACAAATACCAGAAAAGGATGAGCCAATCAAAACTGAAAGTGAAATTAGAAAGAAAATCAGGGTGTTATTAGCCGGGGGGTTGGCGGAAGAAACTATTCTCGGTGAAAAGAGTACGGGCAGCAAAGGGGACTATCAACAGGCTCTATTGTACATCAAGGAACTCATTTACTGTGGAATGAGTGGCTTAAAGCTGGTCGATCCTGAAAGGATTCCGGAAGAAATTATAACTGAAAAGATTAATGATATTGCGGAAATGGAATCACAAATAGTTTTGGAGATTTTTAGTAATTATCAAAATGATTTAGTTCAATTAAGCAATATTCTTTTAGAAAAAGAAACTCTAACGGGCGATGAATTTTACAACCTGCTGCCTTCTTTCGGCAAGTAACGCTGAAAGAAGGCTTTTCCATATCTGCGGATTATGATAAAATTATTACATATCAGGCTGGAGGGTAAAAGATGTCGCGTTCTGTAGAGGTTATCAATAAAAAAGTTGCACAAATTTTAAATCAATATAGCATGAGATTAGCGGTTGCTGAATCCTGTACAGGTGGATTATTAGCTGCCAAGATTACCGATCTTCCCGGCAGTTCTGAATATTTCTCGGGCGGTATAGTGGCTTATGCCAATGATGTTAAAGTAAATTTATTAGGCGTTAAAACAGAAACTATCGAAAAGTATGGTGCTGTCAGTTCCCCTTGTGCCCGGGAAATGGCAAAGGGAGTAAAGGAACGACTTGGAGCTGATTGCGGAATTGCTATAACAGGCATAGCAGGACCGGGTGGAGCTACCCCTGATAAACCAGTGGGACTAGTTTATTTTGGTATTGCAATTGCAGAGTTCACCTATGTGGAAAAGCAGTTCTTTAAAGGCGACCGGGCAGAAATACGTAAAAAAGCAGCTGCTCACGGTTTGAAATTGCTTTACCAGATCATAACAAATAGATACCTTAATGAAAGGAGTTAGTAAATGTCACAGGAAAAATACTTTTTTGGAAATTTACAATTAAGCAAAAACGTATATCGCGCTATCAAAGAAATGGGGTTCGAAGAGCCTTCGCCAATTCAGGCCCAGGCAATTCCCCCCTTATTAGCCAATAAAGATGTTATTGGTCAAGCTCAGACTGGAACAGGGAAAACTGCTGCCTTCGGTATTCCGATTGTGGAGAAAATCAATCCTCGCTATAAAGGAGTACAGGCATTGGTTTTAACTCCTACCCGGGAATTGGCCATCCAGGTTGCTGAAGAAATTAGTAAGATTGGCAAGTTTAAAGAAGTAAAAACTTTGCCGATTTATGGTGGACAACCTATTGAGAGACAAATTCATGCCTTGAAAAAAGGGGTACAGATTGTCATTGGAACTCCTGGCAGGATATTAGACCATTTAAATCGTAAGACTCTAATTCTTAACAATGTCAAGATGGTGGTTCTGGATGAAGCTGATGAAATGCTGGATATGGGTTTTATTGATGATATCCAGACCATTTTTGAATTTTTGCCCGAAACAAGACAAACATTATTGTTTTCAGCAACTATGCCCGTACCGATATTGAGTTTGGCTAAAAAATACCTTAATGAACCAGAATGGATTACTGTTAGCAAAGATGAACTCACAGTACCATTAATTGAACAAATCTACTATGAGGTAAGAGAAAACGAACGCCTTGCAGCTTTATGCCGGATCTTAGATGCCTCTCAAATTACACAGGCTATTATTTTTTGTCGGACTAAAAAAGGAGTAGATGACTTAGTAGGTAGTTTACAAGCCCGAGGCTATGCGGTAGACGGATTGCATGGTGATTTAACTCAGAGCCAAAGGGATAAGGTTATGAACTCTTTTCGTCTAGGAAAACTGGAGTTTTTGGTAGCTACTGATGTGGCTGCCCGCGGGATCGATGTGGACAATGTCAGTCATGTTATCAATTATGAAGTACCACAAGATCCTGAATCCTATGTGCATAGAATTGGTCGTACCGGTCGGGCTGGCAGGCAAGGCACTGCTATAACCCTGGTAGTTCCCCGCGAATATAAACAGCTAAGACTGATTGAAAAACTTGCCAATACTTCGATTCGCAAGGAAAAGCTGCCTACTCTGGCTGACATAGCTGAAAGAAGAAAAGAAAATGTAATTGCTCGAATTGAACAAATTGTGTCCAATTTGAAACTCGAAGATTACTATCCGATCATTGAAGAGCTAACAACCAGATATGAGCTAAGGGATATTGCGGCTGCTCTATTATTTGGGTGGATTGAGCCTGCAGAAACTGTAATCAATGAAATCGAGGACAATGATGACGATTCCTTGTTCCAGAACACCGGAGCGGGTCCAGGCATGGTTCGATTCTTTATCAATGTTGGTAAAGAAGATGAAATTACTGTTAAGGATTTAATTTCTTTTATTGTTGAAGAAGCTGGCATTGAAGAAAAACAAATTGGTAACATTCGTTTGCTGGGCCGCTTTAGTTTTGTCGAAATACAGCAGGATATTGCTGAAAAAGTCTATTACTGTTTGCAAAAAACTTATTTAAGAGGACGCCGAATCAATGTCGAACCTGCTCGGAATCGCCAGAAATAAAAAGCTTGACCAGGGAAATGGGAACTGATAAAATAAAAACAAACATCCGTTCAGGGGATGGGAGGAAAAAATAAATGGATAAACAAAAAGCACTGGAAATTGCACTGAGTCAAATTGAGAAGCAATTTGGCAAGGGAGCGGTTATGCGGTTGGGTGAAGCCAGTAATAAAATGAATATTGAAGTAATACCTACTGGTGCCCTCTCCCTTGATATTGCATTAGGGGTAGGCGGAGTTCCCCGCGGTCGGGTGGTAGAAATCTATGGCCCGGAATCATCCGGCAAAACCACTGTTGCTCTGCATATAATTGCAGAAGCACAAAAGAACGGCGGTATTGCAGCTTTTATCGATGCTGAACATGCTTTAGATCCGGTTTATGCGAGAAAGCTAGGGGTTGATGTAGATAACCTGTTAGTATCACAGCCTGATACTGGGGAACAGGCCCTGGAAATCGCTGAATCATTAGTAAGAAGCGGTGCTATTGATGTGCTGGTAGTTGACTCAGTTGCAGCTTTAGTCCCCCGCGCTGAGATTGAAGGGGAAATGGGAGACTCCCATGTAGGTTTACAGGCCCGACTAATGAGTCAGGCTTTAAGGAAATTAACTGGAGCCATCAGTAAATCCAGATGCACTGCTATCTTTATCAACCAAATCCGTGAAAAGGTTGGGGTCATGTTTGGGAACCCGGAAACCACCCCCGGTGGTCGGGCTTTAAAGTTTTATGCTTCCGTCCGCCTGGAAGTTAGAAAAGTTGAGGCCATTAAACAGGGTAATGATGTTGTAGGTAGCAGAACAAGGGTAAAAGTAGTAAAGAACAAAGTTGCTCCTCCCTTTAAACAAGCGGATTTTGATATTATGTATGGTGAAGGTATTAGCAGAGAAGGGAACGTAATTGACCTTGCAACGGAAATAGATATTATCAAAAAGTCCGGGGCCTGGTATTCCTACGAAGGAGAGCGTTTAGGCCAGGGCCGGGAAAATGTTAAAGAATATTTAAAGGAGCATCCCGAGCTGTTACAGGAAATCGAAGAGAAAATTAAACAAAAACTTCTGGCAGGGGCTGATATAACAAGCCCAGCGGAGGTTATCCTAAATGAATAACATAGAAAATAAAAGTTTCAGGGCTGCTTACCAGGCGGCCCTGAAATTATTAGCCTTAAAAGATCGTACGCGCAAGGAAATAACCGAAAAATTAAAAAGAAAGGGTTTTTCTTCCGATTTAGCAAATCAGGTTGTTAGCCAGCTGGAGGAAGAAGGCCTGGTAAATGATTGTAAAGTGAGCCAAACCTATTTCAACGAGCTGTGGAATTATAGTAATGCTGGTCCAACAAAAATATTAAACAAAAGCAAAGAGAAAGGATTGGATCAAGAATTTATTAAAGCAATGATAAATAATCTAACTGAAGAAGAGCTAAAAACAAAAGTTAAAAATATTATAAAAAAACGCATGAAACAAGGAGATAATAAAGCAAAGCTAAGAATATATCGTTATTTATTAAATCAGGGTTTTTCTTACTCACTAATCAACAGAGCCTTTGCTGAGTTAGGGTATAACTTGACAAATCAGCAGGAATAATTTACAATCTTTTAAGAGTGGCATACTCTATCCACAGGAAAAGGCATAACATTGACCGAGAAATGCTCGGTGTTTATTTTTTTATCCATTGGAGGTGACGAAGTGATAGAACTATGGATTGGACTAGCCATTATCAGCGCTATTCTGGCTTTTTGGGGAGGTTATAAATACCGACAGAATGTCGTTGAGAAAAAAATAGGGGAAGCTGAATCGGAAGCCAAACAAATCCTCGAAGAGGCTGAAAAGGCCGCCGAAGCTAAAAAGAGAGAGGCTCTTGTTGAAGCCAAAGAAGAAATCCTGAAAATGAAACAGGAAGTCGAGAGAGAAAACAAGGAACGCCGGGCAGAAATCCAACGGATGGAACGGCGTTTAACCCAAAAAGAAGAAACCCTTGATCGAAAACTGGAGAACATAGAAAAAAAAGAAGAACTACTGAGCAAAAAAGAGGAAGAAATAAACAATTTAAGAAGCGAACTGGAAAATATTCTGTTAACCCAAAAGCAAGAACTGGAAAGAATCTCGGGTTTAACTTCGGAAGAAGCCAAAAACCTGCTTCTCAGCCAAATTGAGGAGGAAGTAAAACATGATGCAGCAGTCTTGATAAAAGAAATTGAAACCAATGCCAAAGAAGAGGCTGAGAAAAGGGCCAGAAACATTATTGCTCAGGCAATTCAACGTTGTGCTGCTGATCATGTAGCAGAAATTACTGTTTCAGTAGTATCTTTGCCTAATGATGAAATGAAAGGGAGAATCATTGGTCGGGAGGGTAGGAATATCCGGACCCTGGAGACCCTTACCGGAATAGATCTTATTATTGATGATACACCAGAAGCAGTAATTCTGTCAGGGTTTGACCCTATCCGCCGTGAAATTGCCAGAATCGCTTTAGAGAAACTAATTTTGGATGGTAGAATACATCCTGCCCGTATAGAAGAAATGGTAGAAAAAGCCAAGAAAGAAGTTGAGGGGCAGATCAGAGAAGCTGGCGAACAGGCGGCGTTTGAAGTCGGAGTTCATAATTTGCACCCAGAATTGATCAAACTGCTTGGTCGCTTGAAATATCGTACAAGTTATGGCCAGAATGTACTAAAGCATTCTATTGAAGTGGCACACCTGGCCGGAATGATGGCCAGTGAGCTAGGTGTGGATGTTACATTAGCGAAACGCTGCGGTTTGCTACATGACATTGGTAAAGCTGTTGACCATGAAACAGAAGGCTCCCATACAGAAATTGGTGCTGATCTCGCCAAAAAATATAAAGAATCCAAAGAAGTTATTAATGCGATTGCATCACATCACGGGGATATTGAGGCAACTACTATCGAATCAGTTCTTGTTGCTGCAGCTGATGCCATTTCAGCTGCTCGTCCTGGCGCCCGCCGCGAGACACTGGAAGCATATATTAAACGTTTGGAAAAATTAGAACAGATAGCCAATGAATTCGATGGAGTAGAAAAATCCTTTGCTATTCAAGCGGGCCGCGAAATAAGAATAATGGTCAAACCAGAAAAAATCGATGATTTAACAGCTGTTCGATTGGCACGTGATATTGTCAAGAAGATCGAATCGGAGCTTGAATATCCGGGTCAAATTAAGGTTGTTGTTATTCGAGAAACGCGAGCAATCGATTATGCCAAGTAACTTTAAAGGAGAAGGTTGTTCCTTCTCCTTTTTGCTTGTGTTGTTCTCCTTGGTTATATATGATAATATGATTTTAGGGTTATTTATTGGGAAGGGTGACACAGTTGAAACAAAATCTAACAATGGAAAACGACAATGCTGGTTTACTGATTTCTTTCTTGATCCGCTATCCCGAGATACTGAAGATTATATATGAGCCAAAACAAATGGTCATAACCTTTGCCTTTGGCATCCGAACACCCTTAGAGGATAAGCAATTTAATAAATTTAAAAATAAAGTATCGGATTATATTAATACCGTACTGTATCTAAATAATCAGACTGCTAAAATCCAGGATCTCTCTATAACGTCTATGCATGGAATCAGCTTGGTGGAATTTAAAAGGGACTTAACTACTTTTGAAAAAAATGAACTCAATGTGTTGATTGAACTTCTAAAAAGAGAGTATGAGGAAAAGTTACTGGTAGAGGATATGGGAAGTGTTGAAGAAGATGTACTCTGGCTACATGAAGAGATTATTAATAATTTTTTACTGAATCTGGGTGGAGCTGCTAGCAATGATGTCCCTTTAGTAGCTTTCCGTGAAAATGGGAGAGTATTTGTTTTTAATAAAAATTAGTTGAGGTGAATGGAATGCGCATCTTAATGCTGGGGGATATTACCTCCAGGCCTGGAAGAAGAGCGATCAGTGAAAGGTTACAGGATATAATAAAAACTAACGAGATAGATTTCGTTATTGCCAATGGAGAAAATGCAGCTGGTGGTAATGGTATAACCAGGGAAATAGCTGATGAACTATTCCTCGCTGGTATTGATGTATTAACAATGGGTAATCATGTCTGGGATAAAAAAGAAATTTATAATTTTATTGATAAAGAGGCCAGAATATTAAGACCTGCTAATTATCCCCCTGGTACTCCAGGTACAGGCTGGGGCATCTTTCGTTTAAAAAATAATCTCAAAATAGGGGTAGTTTCACTAGCAGGAAGAGTTTTCATGGGGGAGCAACTTGACTGTCCCTTCCGAACCCTTGAGAATGTTATATCAAGTTTAACAAAAGAGACCAAAATAATCATCATAGACTTTCATGCTGAAGCAACTTCGGAAAAACAGGCCCTGGCCTGGTATTTTGATGGGCGGGTCTCGGCAATATGCGGTACGCACACCCATGTACTTACCTGTGACGCCAGAATTTTCCCCAGAGGAACAGCCTACATTACTGATTTGGGAATGACCGGACCATACTATTCTGTCCTCGGAGTAAAACCCGAAATTGTTATCCGCAAATTTATTACCCAGCTGCCACAAAAATTTGAGGTCGCCAGTGGTCCCTGGCAAATTAATGGTGCAATCTTGGAGATAGATGAGGGGACTGGTAATGCTCTTGCAATAACTACTTTAAATGAAATAGAAAAAATGTTGTAAAAAATTTCTGAAATCTTCGAGCTACAAAAAGGAATTTTTTCATTGTTGGCGAATATTTATAATTGGGAACAAAAGAAAAAAATTACATCCCTATTTTGTAAGGAGGTTGTGTAAATGGAAGTCCTCAAGGTTTCAGCAAAGTCTAATCCAAATTCTGTAGCAGGTGCATTAGCGGGGGTCTTGCGTGAGAGGGGCGGTGCCGAAATTCAAGCCATAGGAGCTGGAGCGATCAACCAGGCTGTAAAAGCGGTTGCTATTGCCCGGGGTTTTGTTGCTCCAAGCGGTATGGATCTTATTTGCATTCCAGCTTTCACCGATATTATTATCGACGGTGAAGAAAGAACAGCCATAAAGTTAATAGTAGAGCCCAGATAAAATATTTTTTTCAAGATATTTGACCTGTTTGTCTCCACAAACAGGTTTTTCTATTTTATGGGAAGGAGGCGTGAAGCGTTGGACTATTCAAAGGTTTTACTGTTTGATGGCCATTGTGATGCCCCCTGGGCCGAATTTCAAGGGCAAAAACCAGCAATAGATTCTAGACCTGTGGAAGGCCGGTATATTCAGGTGTTAAATACTTTTTTCTCAGATTCAATGCTGGTAAAGGAATCAAAATGGTCAACCTTGTTCTCATTGTGGGATATCTCTAGAAGAATTGCCAGGAGGCTAAATCTACCAATTTTAACGGAACGGCCATTTTCTACCCAGTATGGAATAATTCTAGGGATTGAGGGGTTAGATCTGTTTTCCGGAAATATGGCTGAGTTGGAAGCTCTCTTTGTTTTAGGATATCGGCTAATTGGCTTAACCTGGAACAGATCTAACTTGGTTGCAGATGGGGTTGGTGCTGGCAGTTCAGCAAAGGGACTTACCCAAATAGGCAAACTTGTGGTAAAATGGTGTTTGGATAAAGGGGTTATTTTAGATTTAGCTCATCTTGCCGAAAAAGGTTTTTGGGATGTAATGGCAGTAGCTACAAAACCGATAGTAGTTAGCCACGCTAACTGTTATCAACTTTGCCCACATCAGCGTAATCTTACTGATTGTCAAATCAAGGCCCTCATTGCTAACCAAGGTCTAATTGGCATAACTTTCGTCCCAGAGTTTTTGAGCGGCAAGACACAGGCTACAATGGATGATATTATTCGACATCTCGACCATGTTCTAGCTTTAGGAGGAGAAAACAATGTCGGTTTCGGCAGTGATTTTGCCGGCACTGACAGCCTACCACTTGGAATTACTGGCCCTGAAAGCTGGATGAAAATAATTGAAAGCCTTTATCAAAGATATTCAGACGAATTAGTGCATAAAATCATCGGTCTTAATTGGTTACGCATTATTAATTCAAATTTGCCTGAAAGAAGGAATTGATATGCCCGCTGACCTCCATCTCCATTCAACGGCATCTGATGGCACCCTATCCCCGGAAGAAATTGTGGCTGAGGCAGCTGCCCTGGGGTTGACAACTATTGCTATAACTGACCATGATACTATGGATGGCATTAATTCGGCACTAATTGCAGGTAAAAAACATAATGTTAAAGTCATCCCGGGAATCGAGATAAACACTGAATGGAAGGGACTGGAGGTACACATTCTTGGTTATTATCCCGACATGTTTCATCCCCAATTTGCGGATATGTTGCTAACCTTGCAAGCAGCAAGAAGGGAAAGGGTAATTAAAACAATTGAAAAGTTGCAGCGTAACGGTATCGACATTGATATTTCTGATATACTGGCAGAAGCTGGAGGCCGCTGTTTAGGACGTCCTCATATAGCAAGAGCATTAATCAAGAAGGGTTATGCCAGCACCCAACGCGAAGCTTTTGAATTGTATATTGGGCCAGAAGCACCCGCCTACGTACCTCGTTTTAAACTTAGTCCAGAGCAAGCTATTTCAATCATTATTCAAGCTGGCGGGGTACCTGTTCTTGCTCATCCAGGGGTTCTTGCTAGAGACGATATTATTTATTATTTATTAAAACACGGGTTAATGGGAGTGGAAGTATTTCATCCCGACCATAACGCACGCCAGATTCAAATTTATTTAAAAATTGCCAGAAAGCTCGATTTATTAATTACTGGTGGTTCTGACTGTCATGGACCGCGGGGCAAAAAAAGAGGATTGATGGGGAAAGTACGCCTGTCTACGCGCTATGTGGAAGAACTCAATTCGGCAATTAAAAATAATCCCACAATAATGCTACCTGAATGTAAGCTATAAAAAAAAATTATCCACAACTGTGGATAATTCTGTTGATAAATTATCAGACAATTCACGACAATTTCCGTCAGCTTTCGGAATTGTTTCGGCTGTTTTTTCTTGTTATAATAGTTTTGTCATAATATTTTAAGAAAGGAGCCGTTCTTTTGCGTAAATTAGCTATTTATGTGCTATGTATTATTTTGTTCCATTCGATGTTCATACCAAGTGCCCTGGGGGCAACAAAATATTTGCAAAACGGTGATAAGGGTCCTTTGGTTAAAGAATTGCAAGTTTTGCTAAAACAGAAAAAAGTCTATAATGGGCCTATTAACGGCATTTTTGATAATCGTACCCATGCTGCAGTTGTTAAATGGCAAAAACGCATGGGTCTACCGGCGTATGGTAAAGTAGGCCCAGCTACATGGGCAACATTAAAAAAGCAGAACGAAAGTAGAACAAAAACTGTTAGCCGCAGTGGAGACCTCCGTAAACCAGGGTATGGACAGCTGATAGACTGGTCGCTAGTCAATCAGCTTTGGGAAGTAGGTACAATTGCCCAAATTATCGATCTGGAAACCGGGAAACAGTTTAATGTCAAGCGGATTTACGGGCATAACCATGCCGATGTTATTCCTTTAACAGCTGCTGATACTGAAGTCCTTAGATCTCTTTATGGAAGGTGGAGCTGGGACAGAAGAGCGGTTATTGTTTGTTATAACGGACAATACTGGGCGGCCTCAATCAATGGTATGCCCCATGGAGAAGGAGCTCCTGCAATTAACAACTTTCCCGGACATTTTTGCGTTCATTTTCTTAACAGCCGTACCCACGGTTCCAGTTATACTAAATCGGGTGTTTCTATAACTGATCCTGATCATCAAAGAATGGTGAGAAAGGCTGCTGGATTATGATTAAACGTTGGCTAGTCCGCATTTATGGTGTAGTACAGGGAGTAGGGTTCAGGCCGTTTATCTACAATCTTGCCAGCAAATATCAACTCAGCGGATTGGTTGGCAATGATACCCAAGGGGTTTTTTTAGAGATAGAAGGGTCAGAGGAAGTGTTAAACGCATTTGTTCAACAGATACCAATTGTAGCTCCTCCTATGGCTGTAATTGACAAGATTGAGATAATTAATACTGAGTTACCTATATCAATGCAATCAGGTTTTATCATTGTCAAAAGCCAGGGAGCAGGTGACAAACAAATATCTGTACCTGTAGATACAGCTTTATGTTCTGACTGTGAAAAAGAATTGTTAACTCCGGAAGATAGACGTTATTTATACCCTTTTATAAATTGTACAAATTGTGGCCCTCGTTATACAATTATCGAAGCTTTACCCTACGATCGTTTTAATACTACAATGAAAACTTTTCAAATGTGCCCGGAGTGTGCGGCGGAATATAACGACCCCACAAATCGGCGTTTTCATGCCCAGCCTAATGCATGCTGGCACTGTGGCCCACAGGTCAGTCTGCTCGATAGACAAAAAAACATTATCGCCAGAGGTATTGAAGCTATAAAACAAGCGGGAGAATTTTTATCTGCTGGCAAGATTATTGCTATCAAAGGCTTGGGGGGTTTTCATCTCGCCTGCGATGCCCGGAACTCTGACGTGGTAAAAACTTTACGACGGAGAAAAAACCGGGAAGAAAAAGCTCTTGCTGTTATGTGCAAAGACATCAATACACTAAAGGCGATAGTGCAAACTAGCATTTATAGTGAAAAAATCCTTCAAGGTCCTGAAAAACCAATTCTCCTGCTGCCCAAAAAGGATACTCAGCTTCTGGCTGATGAGATTGCCCCTGTAAATCCTAATTATGGGGTGATGTTACCATACACTCCTCTGCATCGGGTATTATTTGAGTTTTCACCACCGTATCTGGTTATGACTTCCGCCAACAAAACGGATGAACCTATAGAATACAAAAATGATGAGGCGGTATCAAATCTTAATCAGATTGCAGATTACTTTCTGTTACACGATCGAGAAATTAAACGCCGCTGTGATGATTCAGTTGCAACCGTTTTTAGGGACAAACTCTTTATGATAAGACGCTCTCGTGGTTTTGCTCCTCTAGCCATCAAACTGCCTGAGGAATTTAGCCATATTATTGCAACGGGAGCAGAACAAAAAAATGTTATCGCAATAGCTAAAGGTAAAGATATTATTCTCAGTCATCACCTGGGCGACCTGGAAAATGAGGAAGCCTATCGAGCCTTTGAAGAATGTATAAATGACCTGACAAGTTTTTTGGATTTAAAACCGCGCCTAATCGTACACGACTTACACCCTGAATATTTAGCCACTAAATGGGCTCTGGAACAACCGGTTGCTAAACTGGCTATACAGCACCATGAGGCACATATTGGAGCTTGCATGCTAGAGCATCAACTGGCAGAGCCCGTTATCGGTATTGCCTTTGATGGCACTGGTTATGGTTACGACGGAACTCTCTGGGGCAGTGAAGTTTTTATCGGTGATGGTAAAGATTTTCGGCGAGTAGCTCACTTACTTCCCATCCCGTTAATTGGTGGCGAAAAAGCTATTAGGGAAGTCTGGCGTTTAGGATATGTTTTACAGGAGCTAGCCGGCATAAAAGAAAAGAATGCCAACTTTAACAATAGGCCCGAAATTAGTATTTTCAAGAAAATGCTATCCAATCATCTTAACGTTTTTCTATCCACCGGCATGGGACGGCTATTTGATGGTGTAGCAGCAATACTAAATTTACGTGAAAAAATTACGTATGATGGACAGGCTGCCATTGAGCTGGAAAATATAGCTTATCATAGCACTAAATCAATTCCTTTAAAATTAGATATAATCCAGCAGGAGAAAAAATGGTTTTTTGACTGGCGACCGTTAATACAACAAATTTCCGCCTATCTCCGCAAAGGTGAGGCTATTTCAACCCTTGCTTTTGGCTTCCATTTAGCCATAGCAAATGCAATCAATGAAATCTGCCTCTTAATAAGAAACCAGTACGGAATAAATAAGGTCTGTCTGAGTGGTGGGGTGTTCATGAATCAAATTCTTTTAAGAGAAAGTGTTTCAAGGTTGGAACAGGACAATTTCGAAGTTTACTGGCATCAGACAATTCCCTGTAATGATGGTGGCATAGCTGCCGGTCAAATTTATCTAGCATATTTAAGGAGTGAAAAATAATGTGTTTAGCTGTACCTGGTAAATTGATTGAAAAGAAAGAAAACACTGGAGTTGTGGAACTGATGGGAGTTAAACGGGAAGTTAGTTTAATACTATGTCCGTCCGCTTCAGTTAATGATTATGTGCTTGTTCATGCTGGTTTTGTTATTGATGTTGTAGATGAGGAAGCTGCTTTAGCAACTATTAAGTTATTACAGGAGCTGGAGGAAAAAAATGCTGAACACCATTTCGCAAATTAAAAACCCGCAACTAGCAAAAAATCTAGTTCAGGAAATCACCAAGCTAGCCTTACAATTGCCCCAAGTAAAAATAATGGAAGTGTGTGGTACCCATACAGTTTCAATCTTTAAATCGGGCATTCGTTCTCTGTTGCCTGAAAATGTGAAATTGCTATCCGGGCCCGGTTGCCCGGTTTGTGTTACACCTAATAACTACATTGACCAGAGCATTTGGCTGGCCCTAGAAAAAGGTGTAATCTTAACCAGTTTCGGCGATATGTTAAAAGTTCCTGGTAGTAAGTATTCCCTGGCCCAGGCCAAATCATTGGGTGCTGATATTCGCATTGTATACAGTACGTTAGATGCACTGAAAATAGCACAGGAAAATCCTGAAAGAGAAGTTGTATTTCTGGGTATAGGTTTTGAGACAACAACTCCAACCGTAGCCAGTGCGGTTTTGCTGGCAGCAGAGCAGGGACTGAATAACTTTTCAATTATAGGAAGCCATAAAACGATCCCTGCCGCATTAAGGGCTTTAGCTGAAAACAAAGAAATAGGAATAGACGCATTTTTATTACCAGGACACGTTTCTGCTATTATCGGCCTTGAGCCTTATGTTTTCCTTGCTAACGAATATAACTTGCCTGGCGTAATAGCTGGTTTTGAAGGCGTGGATATTCTAATGGGAATTTATGAAATCCTGCAAATGCTTATAAACGGCCAGGCTCAAATATTAAATGCTTATCCTAGAATTGTTAAAACAGAAGGCAATCCAGTGGCCAGAGAAATAGTCAATCGAATTTTTCAACCTGCCGATGCCTACTGGCGTGGTATCGGTCTTATTCCCGAAACAGGCCTTGAATTAAAAGATCAATACAAAACTTTTGATGCAAAGGAAAAGTTTAACATTCCCGATTTTTCTGCTCATGAACCTAAGGGTTGTCGTTGTGGGGAAGTTTTAAGGGGCCTAGTTACACCACCTGAATGTCCATTGTTTAGTAGAAAATGTACTCCTGAAACACCAGTAGGTGCATGTATGGTTTCTATTGAAGGAACATGCGCAGCATATTACAGATATGGGGTGTGAACCATGGAATTTATTACACTCGGCCATGGCAGTGGTGGCAAATTATCTCATCGCCTAATTTCTGAACTGTTTTTGAAGTATTTTCAAAACGAAATTCTCATAAAACAGGATGATATGGCTATCGTACCAGGCAGCAGTATGAACTGGGCTATTTCGACTGATTCTTTCGTTATTAATCCGATCTTTTTCCCCGGTGGAAACATAGGGAAATTATCTGTCTGTGGAACTGTAAATGATGTCGCCATGTCCGGTGGAATACCATTATACTTGACAGCAGCTTTCATAATTGAGGAAGGGTTCCCCCTGGCAGAACTGGAAAGAATCGTCCAGAGTATGGCTGAGACGGCCGCATCGGCTGGTGTGAAAATAATAGCAGGCGATACCAAAATAGTTGGAAAGGGACAAGCCGATGGCATTTTCATTAACACAACAGGTTTTGGATTAATTCCAGAAGGCAGAAATATTAGCGGACGCAACGCTCAGCCAGGTGATGTAATAATCGTAAATGGAACTTTAGGAGACCATGGGGTAGCAGTAATGGCTGAACGACATGGACTGGAATTTTCCGTACCTATCTTCAGTGACTGTGCTCCTTTAAATGAAATAATTGCCCTGTTGCTGGAAAATGTACCCCGGGTAAATGTTTTGCGCGATCCCACACGTGGCGGTTTGGCAACTACCCTCAACGAAATAGCCTACCAGAGTAATGTAATGATAGAATTATGGGAGGAAAAGCTTCCAGTAAAGGATGAGGTTTTTAGTGCCTGTGAAATTCTTGGGCTAGATCCTTTATATATTGCTAATGAAGGTAAATTTATCGCCATTTTACCGGAAGAATTTGCTGATATAGCATTAGCTACAATCAAGAACCATCCTCTTGGCCGTGACGCGGCGATTATCGGTAAAGTAGTAGACAAACCTAAAGAAAACTCAAATAATAAAGTTTACCTTAAAACAGCCTTGGGCGGAAAAAGGATTCTCGACATGCTGGCCGGCGATCAGTTGCCCAGGATTTGTTAGGGAGAGGTTTTATGCGTATTGCTGTGATTGATGGTCAAGGCGGAGGTATTGGAAAACATATTACTGAAAAACTGCGTAAAGTTTTTGGGGAAAAAATCGAGATAATAGCCCTGGCTACCAATGCCTGGGCGGCCGCTAATATGTTGAAAGCAGGAGCCAATGAGGCTGCCTCAGGAGAAAATGCTATTTGTTACAGCATTAAAAACGTAGACATAATTGTGGGACCGCTAGGTATAGTTATTCCGAATTCAATGTTAGGGGAAATAACTCCTGCTATAGCTACGGCTATAGCTAGTATAGATAAAGAAAAATATCTTTTACCTATTTGTCGTGATCAAATCAAGCTAATAAGCAATAGCAATGAGCCATTACCTCATTTAATCAATGAACTGGTGGATGTGATAAGAAACAAACTGGCCGATGATCTCAATTGAGATTATCGGCCAATCTTAAAATCTCGATCTCTGCGGGAATTTTGTGTTCCTGAGAATGGTGATGCCTAATTAGTTGTAAGGTAATAGAATCAATGGTATTAATGGTCCTGGCTACATTCCAGCCAATTTCCCCGTGATAAAGATAGGAATGACACATGCGATGCCACCAGGATAACGGACTGCGATAATCAAGATATGCATATTTTTTAACTAATCCTGGGAAAAGGGCATTTACCATTACCATGATAACTCTTTCCAGCAAGGATATTTGGAAACTTACCTTACCGATATCATGTAATAGAGCTCCTTTAATCAATGCTTCTCGATTAAGACGGCTTTGTTGCTCAGAATCTAGTCGATCAAATAATTTTTCGCAGGTTCTGGCAACCCGGACACAATGCTTTTGGGTTATGGGATCCAAATGATAAAAAAGGGTTTGTTCCATCAAGTTTAAATATGAGTTAACATATTCTCGATCTTTATCAGTCATCTTCGAAAATATAGCCCAAAAAAACTGCTTGAACCGTCTTAACATATATTGCCTCCAATCCAAGAAATCTATGACATAGTATAGCAAAAAATATTCAGGGGAGAAAGGGGTAACAAACTTGCCGGGGGAAAAAATTTTGGTAGTTGGTGGCATCCGCAGTGGGAAAAGTAAGTGGGCAGAAAAATTAGCTTCATCGGATAGGCAAGTAGTGTATATTGCTACTGCACAGGTCTGGGATGAAGAAATGGCCAGAAGAGTAAATGAACATAAAATACGCCGCCCGTCACACTGGCAAACAGTTGAGGAACCACAGAAAATAGCTTGTATTCTAAATGAACTAAATCAGTGGGATGTCCAACCAACGGTGTTAATTGATTGTCTAACATTGTGGGTAACTAATTTATTGCTGAGTGAAATGAATTTGGAAAAAGAGTTTGCTGATTTGGTGCAAACAATAAAAACATATCAAGGAAAAGTTATTTTGGTTAGTAATGAAGTTGGGTTAGGAGGAATAGCCAGCAACCAGTTAACCCGGACCTTTGGTGATGCACTGGGAACTTTACACCAGCTATTAGGTGAAATTTGCAATAAAGTTTATTTTGTCTGGTGTGGTATAGCAATAGATATAAAAAAGCACGGGGAGAGGATATAATGGCGGCAAAGACTATTATGGTCCAGGGAACTGGCTCTAATGTCGGTAAATCATTAATTGTTGCTGGCTTGTGCCGGATTTTGAAAGAACAGGGGCTAAAAGTAGCTCCCTTCAAAGCGCAAAATATGGCCCTGAATAGCTACATTACATATGAGGGTGGGGAAATAGGCAGGGCCCAGGCATTACAGGCAGAAGCTGCTGGTATATTACCCAGTGTTGATATGAATCCCATCTTATTAAAACCTGCCGGTAATATGCAAAGCCAGGTTGTAGTATTGGGGAAGCCTCTCGGTAACATGTCTGCTCGAGAGTATCATAACACTTGGTCGCTGCAGGCATGGAAAATTGTAACTGATGCTTTTCACAGATTAGCAAATCAATACGATGTTATTGTTATCGAAGGTGCCGGCAGTCCAGCGGAAATAAACCTAAAAGATACTGAAATTGTAAATATGCGAGTTGCTAAATATGCCAGGTCGCCCGTCTTACTTGTTGGAGATATCGACCGCGGGGGCGTTTTGGCATCACTAGTTGGAACTATGGAATTATTAGAACCAGAAGAACGGCAACTGATTAAAGGGTTTATTATCAATAAATTTAGAGGCGATGTCAATCTGTTTTTACCAGCGATTGAGATATTGGAAAGAAAAACGCTGGTTCCTGTTTTAGGAGTTCTGCCCTATCAAAAGCTGGCACTGGAAGAAGAGGACTCTATGTCTATTCAATCTAAGCCTCTGCCACCAAACGGATTGGATATTGTAGTGATACGCTTGCCTCAGATATCTAATTTCACAGATTTTGATGCATTAAAATTTGAGCCAGATGTAGGTGTGCGTTTTGAATCTGACCCTTCTGCTGCAGGCAACCCTGATGCTATCATTATTCCTGGCAGTAAAAATACCATCAGCGATTTGAACTTTTTACGAACTTCCGGTTGGGAAAGTTATTTAAAAAGCGCTCAAACCCAAGGGATTCCAATAGTGGGAATATGCGGTGGCTATCAAATGCTAGGGGAAAAAATCTACGATCCCCATGGTGTGGAAGGTACAAAAAGGTTCGAAACTGGCTTAGGCTTTATCAAAATGAAAACAGAGTTTTGGCCTGAAAAAACAACTACAATTAGTAATGGTATTTTAACTAATAAATTTTTTAATTTGGAAGAGTCAGGACTTGATGTAAAAGGGTATGAAATTCACATGGGTCAAACCATTCTTGATCCTTCCGAAACCCCGTTTATTAAGCTGGATGACAATCGAACTGATGGAGCAATTACTGCACATGGACAAATTTGGGGGACGTATTTTCATGGCATTTTTGATAATGACCAATTCCGTCGAAACTGGTTAAATTATTTGCGTCAACGAAAAAAACTTTTACCTATTACTACTTTGCGTAACTATAAAGAATGGAGAGAGTACAATTTAACCCAGCTAGGCAATTTAATTAAAGAAAATTTAAATATGGAGTATTTAATGAAATTGATAGAAAATGGTATTGAGGGATAAAAATGGAGCATTGGATTATTAATAATATTATAATGATTTTTATTGCATTTTTTTTAGATTTGCTTCTAGCTGACCCTAGATGGTTACCCCATCCCGTAGTAGGAATGGGAAAACTGGCTGCTTACATTGATGCAAGACTGAACCATAATCATAACGATTTTAAAAAAGCATTAGTATCGGGCATAATTGCGCTAATTGTTTATTTACTGGCAGTTTCTCTAATTTGCTTAATAATTTTGAGCGTAACTTATGCCTATAATGAAATTTTATATGTCTTCACTGGCTCAATTCTCATCTATTTTTCCTTAGCTCTAAAAAGTTTATTAAAGGCAGCAACAAAAATATTAAAACCTTTATCTAGAGGGAATATAGCTTTAGCCCAGAAAAAAGTAGCTGAAATTGTCGGCAGAGACACTGAACATATGAATGAAGAAGAAATAATTAGAGCAACTGTTGAATCTGTAGCGGAAAATTTCATCGATGGTTTTTTTGCGCCCATTTTTTGGGCTCTTCTTGGAGGCCCTGGCGCAGCGATAATTTATCGTGCCATAAATACTTTAGATTCTATGTGGGGATATAAAAATTCTCGTTATCTTTATTTTGGGAGGTGGGCAGCCCGCCTTGACGATGTGGTTAACTGGCTACCCGCTAGATTAGGAGGATTGGGCTTATTAATCACAGGTGGAATATTAGGATTCAATCTAAAACAAAGTTTCATTATATGGTTGCGGGACGCCCATAAACATCCCAGCCCAAATTCAGGTCATCCAGAAGCAGTAATAGCTGGTTTATTAGGAGTTCAGCTGGGAGGATTAAACTATTACCATGGTCAGCCACAGTGGCGGGCTACCTTAGGAGATAAAAAAAAGAAGTTTGAGTTGCGAGATATAATTAATACCCAAAAAATTGTTTTCACTGCAGGCTTATTAACTATAACCTTCATTGGATTTTTAGGTATAGCTCTAGTACTAAAGTTAGGGGTAAATTAAAATGAAGTCAGCTATCTTTGCCTTACATGCTTTAACAAGAATTTCGCTGTTTGAAGTTAAATGGGATGAAAAAGCATTCGGTAAAGCAACCGCATATTTTCCAGTAATCGGATTGTTACTGGGGGGAATTTATCTACTAATTGCCGTTTTTCTGGCACCATTTGCAAGTAGTGTTATTTTAGCTGCATTACTAATTTGGGCTCACACTATTTTAACAGGTGCCATGCATATTGATGGCTTGCTAGATACAATTGATGCAGTTTTCAGTAACAGATCTCCTGAACGGATGTTAGAAATTATGAAGGATAGCCATGTTGGCAGCAATGCAGTAATCGGTGCTTTTTGTCTGTATTTGTTAAAATACAGCTTTTTAATTGAAATTATTAAAAATAAGCAACTGGTATTGATCGTACTAGCGCCTGTTCTGGCGAGATTCAATCAAGTCGTAGTAATTTATTTTTTTCCTTATATTAGACCACAAGGGTTGGGAAGTTTGTTTAAAAACTATACTGGAAAAAAGGAATTCATGTTAGCCTCATTTTTTACAATATTGAGCCTTATCATTATGTCTTATTGGTTAGAGTTTGCTGATATTTTTCTTTTTTTAATTTCAATAATTACTGCTCTTTTATGGGGAAAGAAGTTTACAAAACTTTTTGGTGGGTTAACAGGTGATCTCTATGGAGCACTTAATGAAATCACAGAAATATTGATACTAGTAGCTGGCTATTTTCTTTTAAAATAATATTGGGTGGGGGTAGTAGGTTGAAAGAAAAATTTATACGTCACCATGGCGGTAACATTTGGCGATTCAGAAAAGTTATCGATTTTTCTGCCAATATAAACCCCGAAGGGTTATCTCCAAACGTAGTAGCAGCAATTAAAGACAATCTTAATTTATTAGTTCATTACCCTGATCCTGAATGCACAGAATTAACTCAAATTTTTTGTAAAAAAAACAACCTGGATCCGGGTTACTGTTTGTGGGGAAATGGCGCCGCTGAACTTTTTTATTTATTGTTCAAATATCTAAAACCAGGCACCATTCATCTTCCTATTCCTTCTTTTTGTGAGTATGAAGGTGCTGCTTTAGCAGCTGATGCGGAAATACGGTTCTGGTCATTTGCAAAAGAAAATAACTGGGATATAGACTGGCTTGAGATAATAGCTGAAGCAAACCCTGGAGACCTGTTAGTAATTACCAATCCTAACAACCCTACAGGATTTCTCTGGGAGAAGCAGAGACTTTTACCAGTGATTGATCGTGCTTATTCTAAAAATGTAAATGTCTTGATTGATGAGGCCTTTATTGACTTTGTCGATGAACCTGAAAAATCATCTTTTATACAAGATTTCTATCAATGGCCTAATCTATTTATAAGCTATTCACTTACAAAATTTTATGCCATACCAGGTCTAAGACTGGGAATTTTACTGGCTAATAAAGAGATGATATCCTCTTTGAAATTTCATAAGGACCCCTGGAATGTTAACTTATTGGCCCAGGTAGCAGGAGCAGCAGCTTTACAGGATTCTGCTTACGAGGCTATTAGTAGAAAACTAGCCAAAAAAAGGCGTGAAGCAATGATTGAATTAATAGAGGACTATCTGGTACCAGCGGGTGTAAATTTTTGGTTACCACAGGCCAACTATGTTCTCCTGGAGTTGCCAGTACCTGTCTCAGATGTAGAACAAAAAATTAGAGATGCCGGTTTTCTAATTCGCAACTGCCAGAACTTTCGTGGACTAAATGAATATTATTGTCGTGTTGCTATAAGAACAGAAGCGGAAAATCGGGCATTAATTTTAACTATGCAAGAAATAATTACTGAGGTGAAAAAAAGTGCCGAAAGTCTTACTGGTAAGACATGGTGAAACAATCTGGAACAATCAATTACGCTACCAGGGACATACTGACATCCCGTTGAGTGAAATTGGACGCCAGCAAGCAGAAAGATTAGCATTACGACTAAAAAACTGGCCGATAACTGCCTTTTATGCCAGTGATTTGTCCCGAGCGCAAGAAACAGCCCAGATTATTGCCAGGTATCATCAAAAACCTGTAGTGTTATGTAATGGATTTAGAGAAACGAAGTTTGGCGCTTGGGAAGGATTAACCTATAAGGAGATAGCAGCACAATTTCCTGACGTTTGGAATGCATGGCAACGGGACCCTGTTAATGTCGTTATACCGCAAGGTGAAAGTGTTTCACAAGTAGCAGACAGGGCATGGAAGGCTTTACAACAAATCCTGTGTCAGCACAGGGACGATGATATGATTCTAATTGCCTCCCATGGTGGTACCATTCGTTTAATCTTAGCCCGTGCTTTACAAATGAATCTTAATCTGTTCTGGAATATCCGACAGGACAACACCGCTCTTAATATTATCGATGCATATAATGACCGTTATATAATTAGCCTGGTAAATGACACCAGTCACCTGGAACAAATTTAATGCCCGAATTGGGCATTTTTTTCTTGGCGTACTATTATGATTGTGCTATAATAATGGGAAATATTTAGGTCGAATCGAATTATAAACTAAAGAAAGGAGAATTAGATATGGAAGACAAATTCCTTAAGGAAGGACTTACCTTTGATGATGTATTATTAATACCAGCTAAGTCCGAAGTATTACCCAGGGATGTAGATACCTCTACATACCTGACAAAAAATATCAAACTAAATATTCCTCTGATGAGTGCTGGCATGGACACAGTTACTGAAGCCCGCCTGGCCATCGCCATTGCCCGTGAAGGAGGCATTGGTGTAATTCATAAAAACATGTCAATTGAGCGTCAGGCCCTGGAGGTAGATCGGGTTAAACGTTCGGAACACGGAGTAATTACTGATCCAATCTATTTGTCACCTCAACATCCCATCAGAGATGCCCTGGAATTGATGGAGAGATATAGAATTTCAGGAGTTCCTATTACTGTGCAGGGCAAACTTGTCGGTATTTTGACTAACCGAGATTTACGGTTTGTAAAAGATTATAGTTTACCTATTGAGGACGTTATGACAAAAGAAAATCTTGTTACCGCTCCGATAGGTACAACCTTAGAAGAAGCGAAAGAAATATTACAAAAACACAAGGTAGAAAAACTCCCTATTGTTGATGAAAACTTTATGTTAAAGGGTTTAATAACTATAAAGGATATTGAAAAAGCCAGACAGTATCCCAATGCTGCAAAGGATCAAAGGGGACGGCTCTTAGTTGCAGCTGCGGTAGGTGTAGCCAAGGATACTGATGAGCGGGTAGAAGCTTTAGTAGCTGCAAAGGTAGATGCCATTGTAGTTGATACTGCTCATGGTCATTCTCGAGGTGTTATAGAAACAGTAAAACGGATAAGACAAAAATACCCCGAACTAAATATTATCGCAGGTAATGTGGCAACTGCCGAGGCTACAAGAGACCTAATTGAAGCTGGTGCTGATGCCATTAAGGTGGGTATTGGTCCCGGTTCCATTTGTACTACCAGGGTTGTAGCAGGCATTGGCGTTCCGCAAATTACCGCCATTTATGATTGTGCTAGAGAGGCAGCTAAATATAATATTCCCATTATCGCAGATGGTGGGATAAAGTACTCTGGAGATATCACAAAAGCCATTGCTGCTGGTGCTGATGTAGTCATGATAGGCAGTCTGTTTGCTGGTACGGAAGAAAGTCCTGGGGAAATGGAAATTTATCAGGGACGCAGTTTTAAGGTTTATCGTGGCATGGGCTCAATCGGAGCTATGAAAGATGGCTCCAAAGATAGATATTTTCAAGAGAATGAGCAAAAACTGGTTCCAGAAGGAATTGAAGGCCGTGTACCCTATAAAGGTCCCCTTGCTGAAACCGTTTATCAATTAATAGGCGGTTTGCGAGCTGGTATGGGCTACTGTGGAGTACGTAATATACAAGAACTGAAGACTAAAACAAAATTTATACGAATTACTAGTGCTGGTTTGAGAGAAAGTCATCCCCATGATGTGATTATTACAAAAGAGGCACCTAATTATAGTTTGTAAACAATAGAGGTCTGGAGTTTGTTCCAGACCTCTTAACATTACCAGCAGGATTTTGCTGGTTTTATCGAGAATTATATTATGTTGAGATTATAATTGTGGAGGCGAATGTTCTTGCAAGAATTGCTATTTTATTCCCAGTTAGCTGTAACAGCTCTGGCCATTATGTGGTATATATTTGCAGCCTTTCAGGGATTTAAGTTTTTAACTGGTCAAATGACTACTACAGAAATGGTACCTTCTCTTAAAAACCTTACCATGTTAGGACTTCTATTTTCAATTTTAAGCATATTATTTACTGGTTTCTATAACCTGACTACTGAAAAAGTTTTTTGGGAAAATATTATGCTGGTCTCGATTGTGGATATTTTATTTAATGCTGCAGTATTGCATATGCTTTACTGGAAATGGCGCCCTTACTGGCCTGCTGCCACAACCATCTTAACTATTTTTATTGATGCTTTTTTAAGAGTAATGTTTACCAAATTTTATTTATAGAGATAAAGGGAAGAGGGGAGAAAATGGTAAACAGTTTAGACCAACTCAAACAGTTATTTATTGAAAATAACTACTGTCCTGATGACCGTACAGTAATGGCAGTTTTTCTGGCTTTAAAGTTAAAAAAACCATTATTGGTTGAGGGCCCTGCAGGGGTAGGCAAAACTGAATTGGCCAAAGTTATCTCTAAAAGTTTAAACAGGCCTCTCATTCGCCTCCAGTGCTATGAAGGGCTAGATGAAAGCAAAGCATTATTTGAATGGAATTATCAAAAACAACTTTTATACATTCAGACATTGGTGAATCAGGGTTCTAACTGGCAGGATATTAAGAAGAATATTTTTAGTGAAGAATTTTATCTAGCCCGCCCAATTTTGCAGGCATTAACTGCTGAAAAGCCAGTAGTTCTGTTAATTGATGAGATTGATAAAAGCGACCAGGAATTCGAAAGTTTCCTGCTAGAAGCACTGGCTGAATATCAAGTTACCATTCCCGAAATCGGTACTATCAAAGCCAAACATATTCCTTTTGTTTTGTTAACCAGCAATAACACAAGAGCATTCAGTGAAGCATTAAAACGACGTTGCCTCCATCTTTATATTGATTATCCTGACAAGGAAAGAGAGTTAGAAATAATTCTGAAAAAATTGCCTGATCTGGATAAAATATTGGCTGAAAAAATTATCACTTTTACCAGTAATATCAGAAAACAAAAGATCAAGAAATCACCTAGTATAGCTGAAGTAATAGAGTGGGCCCAATCTGCCCTTGTAAGCGGCCAAAAAGACCTTAACATAGACTGGGTTCAGCAATCATTATGCGTATTACTAAAATATGAAGAAGATATCAAGACAATCATGCCAAAGGTGGCCTCACTCCTATGATAGTGAGGAAAATACTCCAAATAATTAATGAGTTGCGCGAATACGGTTATCCAGTTTGTACTGATGAAGTTTGTGATTTCTTACAGGCACTAACAATTATCCCATCTACAGAATGGAATTTGAAAGATTTACTTTACATTACGCTGGTTAAAGATGATATACAGGCCAAGATACTTGAAACTATACTATTTTATAAATCTTCAGAACTTCCAGTTGGAAATATTGTCGGTGATAGAGAATTTACAAGTAGTGAATATGGTCAACCCGAAGCTTTTAAAGAAAAGCTATTTCAGTATATTGTTCTCGGAGATATGAATAGTTTAAAGCGGATTATAAGTAAGTCATTGGACTATATTTCAGAAAAAAATCTTAATCTTAGCTACGAAGAATTTAATAAAAAGATAAAAGTTTTTTTGGAATGGAAAATTACTGAGAACAAGCTCTTAAAAACTGAAGATCCCCAATTAATAATTAATTTAGAAAGTGCACGAGAGATTTTTGAGAACGAGGTAAAAAAATTTTGGTATAACAAACTAAGTATAGAAAATAAAAAAGATTTTATAAAAGAAAACATGTTAGTGAACAAGGACCTGGGATCACTTGATACAAAAGAACAAATGGTAATTGAGCAACACATTCAAAAACTTACAAGATACCTGGCAATGAAAAAAAGCAGGCGCTGGATACGTGCCAAGTCAGGACTTTTTGACTTTAAAAAAACTTTTTCGACTTCAATAAGACACAATTTTCTCCCCTATCATTTATATTATAAAAAGCCCAAAATTACTAAGACAAATCTATACGTTCTTTGCGATATTTCTGGCTCAGTTAGTCCATACGCCTTGTTTTTACTACAGCTTGTTCAAGGGATTTATAATGTTTTTAAAAATGTTAAAGCCTTTGTGTTTGTGGATCAGGTAGCAGAAATTTCCCATTTGCTTGCACAGGAAAGAATGTCTAAAGAATTAATTACCGAACTTTTCAATAGTCAGGCGTCTATTAGCGGGTTTAGTAATTACGCTTTAGTCGGACAGCAAATTTGTAATCTTCTATCTGATCACCATTATTTCCATAGTATATTAATAGTAATTGGTGATTGTCGCACCAATTACCAGCCTGCTGGTATCCAATACTGGCGAGGTCTATGCAGTAAATTTAATAAAACAATATTTTTAAATCCTGAACCCATTGAGCGCTGGAATCAAGATGACTCACAGGTAAAAGATTTTATGCCATTATTTCATTATTTTTTCGAGTGTCGAAATATCAATCAGCTGGAAAAAATCATAAGTTTTTTGCTATAATATAAGTAACTAAACAACAAGGTGGGATTATTGTGAATCTAAAAGTATGTCTTAATGTAGATAGCTTAAAAAAAGATGAAGTTAGAAAACTAATAAAGGATGTAGAGATTTTTTGCACTTGCGGTTTGCGTTTGCATGCCCTGGACTTTGAACATTCTGAAGTTTGCCCTGAATGTGGCCGCGAGTATCATTTACAGGATGGGATTGGACATTTTCATATTATTATAAATAAACCAACAGAAGAAAAAGGATATTATTAAATATTTTTGTTCATGAAAGCAGGAAAACCTGAAAAGGTGTAGAATAAATGTAATTAATATAGCTGAATATTATGACAACAGGTGCCTCTTTTGAGAGGAGAATAGGGAATCAGGTGCAAATCCTGAGCGGTCCCGCCACTGTAATCGGGGAGCAACTACCAATATGCCACTGGCTACTATTGCTGGGAAGGCGGTAGCATTGTTATGATCCGAGAGCCAGGAGACCTGCCTGTTGTTATAGCAGATAACTGTGGATGATGGTAAAGTCCGCGGCATGTTTCATGCTGCGGATTTTTAATTTTATCTTATAAAATTTGAGGGAGGTAGTTAAAATGGATTTGTTAAAGCGCACCATCAGTTCAATAGTCCCCCTTAATACTGAAGCGATGCAGCAAGCCCAGGTAAGACTGGATATTCTGACCAAGCCACTGGGGAGTTTAGGAAGATTAGAAAGTATAGCTAAACAGCTAGCTGGCATTACAGGAAATCCGCGTCCCCAAATATCTAAAAAATGTGTGGTTGTTATGGCGGGTGACCATGGTGTAGCTAGCGAGGGAGTAAGTGCTTTCCCTTCTGAAGTTACATACCAGATGGTAGCCAATTTTATCCGGGGTGGAGCAGGAATCAATGTTTTAGCGCGCCATTCTAATGCAGATGTGTTTGTAGTGGATATGGGAGTGGCAGTAGATATAGACCTGCCAGGTGTAATAAACAGAAAAATAGATTACGGTACCCGTAATATGGTCATCGAACCGGCGATGACTTATGAACAAGCAGTAAAGGCGTTAGAAGCCGGGGTTGAAATAGCAAAAGATCTAATAAAAAATCAGGGTTATACTCTGCTGGCAACTGGAGAAATGGGCATTGCTAATACTACTCCAAGTTCAGCGCTGTTAGCTGTATTTGGGGGTCTAAAGGTTGAAGATGTTTGTGGCCGTGGTACAGGAATCGATGAGGCCGGCCTAAAAAATAAACAAAATGCTATAAGGAAAGCAATCGAAGTAAACCAGCCCAATGTAAATGATCCTATTGATGTTTTAGCTAAAGTAGGTGGTTACGAAATTGCTGGATTGGCCGGTTTGATCCTGGGTGCTGCTGCCAATAAAACACCCATTATTATAGATGGGTTTATCTCCTCCGCAGCAGCACTAATAGCACAACGGATTGCTCCGCTGAGTGTTGAATATATGATTCCTTCCCATGCCTCAGAGGAACCTGGTCATAAAATGATCCTTGAATTATTGGGATTGAAACCCATGCTCTTGCTAAATATGCGCCTGGGTGAAGGTACAGGTGCTGCTTTAGCAATGCATATTGTTGAAGGCGCTTGTAAAATCATTAATGAAATGGCTACCTTCGCAGATGCTGGAGTGACTGGCCCATGACGTCCGTTCTGGAAAATGCTTCACAGGGCCAAATCACGTCAACCATGGAGTTTGTTGCCAGCCAAGAAAACATTACAAAAGAAGAACTAGCCCGGGGAATAGCCCGGGGAGAAATTGTTATCCTGAATAATCGTAATCATAAAAATATCAAACCAGTTGGTGTAGGCTATCCTTTATCAGCCAAAGTAAACGCTAGTATAGGCACCTTAAAACATTTTATCAATCATACAGAAGAAATTGAGAAACTTAAAAGCGCAGAAGCAGCTGGTGCCGATACCATTATGGATTTGTCCAGTGGAGGAACCTCTCAGCAAAGCGATGAGTTTCGCCGAAATCTAATCCGGGAAACATCTTTACCTGTCGGAACTCTCCCTCTTTACCAGGCATTAATCGAAGCGAGAGAAAAATATGGATCCTGTCTGAAAATGTCGGCGAGTCAGTTATTTGAAACTATAGAAAAGCAGGCTGAAGACGGTATCTCTTTCATGGGTTTTCATTGTTCTTTAAATCAATTCACCCTGGATCTTTACTTGAAACAAAACCGTCAAGAGCCGATTGTAAGTTATGGCGGTACTTTTCTAACTGCCTGGATGTTAGAGCATAAAAAGGAAAATCCATTATACGAACACTATGATAAGCTATTGAAGATCCTGAAAAAACACGACATAGTTTTAAGCCTGGCTGATGCTTTTCGTCCCGGCAGTGTCCATGATTCGTTAGATACAGTTCAAACAGCAGAACTAGCTGTAATAGGTTATCTAGTAAAAAGAGCAAGAGATTTTGGAGTGCAAGTCCAGGTTAAAGGCCCTGGTCACACTCCTATTCAGGATATCCATCCTACAATTAACTTAATGAAGAAATTGACCTCCAATAGTCCATACTTCGTTTTTGGCCCCATTGTAACTGATATTGCACCTGGTTATGATCATCTAACCAGTGCCATTGGGGGAGCATTGGCTGTCGCTGCCGGTGCCGACTTTATCTGTTATGTTACACCAGCAGAACATGTTGCTTTTCCCACTGTAGAACACGTTTACGCAGGGGTGGAAGCGGCAAAAAAAGCAGCTAGATTTGGCGATCATTATAGACTTCAGAAAGGGAGGAAGGGGAAGTGACTCAACTGGAAATGGCCCGTCAGGGGATCATTAGCAAAGAAATGGAGTATGTTGCGGCAAAGGAAAAAGTATCACCTGAATTTATTCGCCAGGGAGTAGCAGAAGGGACGATTGTTATATTGAAAAACAAAAACCGCAAAGATAGTAATCCGGTTGCCATCGGCAAAGGGTTAAGAACAAAGGTGAATGCCAGTGTCGGAACCAGCCCTGATAGCACCAGTCTGGAACTGGAACTGGAAAAACTTCAGGTTGCAGAAAAGGCCGGTGCAGACACGATTATGGATTTGAGCACTGGCGGGGATATCAATGGAATTCGGAAAGAAATCCTGGCTAAAACCAAATTACCTGTTGGCTCTGTGCCCATTTATCAAACAGCAATAGAAGCAATCGCCAAATACGGTAGTATTGTCGAAATGAAAGCTGAAGATATCTTTGCTACTATTGAGGCTCATGCTGCTGATGGGATAGATTTTATGGCTATCCATTGTGCCCTGAATTTTGATGTGGTCAACCGGCTGAAAAAACAGGGAAGGACAATGGATATAGTTAGTCGCGGTGGTGCCTTTTTAACTGGTTGGATGCTGCACAACCAGGCGGAAAATCCTCTCTATACCCAGTTTGATCGGCTTTTAGAAATAGCTAAAAAATACGATGTTGTCCTCAGTATTGGTGACGCCATTAGGCCTGGATGTATAGATGATTCTTTGGATCGTGCCCAGGTTCAGGGCCTAATCATTGCTGGAGAACTGGTTGACCGGGCCCGGGAGTATGGGGTTCAAGTTATGATTGAAGGACCCGGGCATGTGCCAGTACATCATATCCACTCTACGATTCAGTTACAGAAAGAATTGAGCAATCAGGCCCCATACTTTGTCCTGGGAACCCTGGTTACAGATATTGCGCCTGGTTATGATCATATTACTTCAGCTATAGGAGGCGCACTGGCTTCGGCGGCAGGAGCTGACTTTATATGCTATGTTACACCTGCTGAACATTTGCGCTTGCCCACTGCCGCTGATGTCCGGGAAGGAGTAATCGCTGCCAGAATTGCCGCCCATGCAGGGGATCTGGCTAAAGGCGTCAAAGGGGCGGCTGAATGGGATTTAGCCATGGCCAGGGCTCGTAAATCATTAAACTGGGAAGAACAGATGGTTGTAGCAATCGACCGGGAGAGAGCGGAAAAAATACGTTCGGAACGAGCACCTTTAAATTCAAGCGATGATGTTTGTACTATGTGCGGAGATTATTGTGCCATGAAAGTGGTAAGCCAATATCTTGGCGTTCCGGCCGGAGAGTGTTAATTTTTCAGAAAATTATTGTTGCCTTATAGACAATTGAAAAGGACTAATGTTATAATAAAGCCAACAAAAAAGTGTAGCAAGTTTAGGGAAGTCAGTGAAAATCTGACGCGGTCCCGCCACTGTGAAAGGGAGTCTGGTACAAATTAGCCACTGGCAATTACCGGGAAGGCGTACCAGATGATGATCTTGAGCCAGGAGACCTGCTTGCTACTTGCCTTCACCTACGGAGGATAGGGAAAGGCAGGTTGTTGGTAAGAAGGCTAACCCTGCCTATAGCGGGCAGGGTTTTTGTTTTTATCTTTCATAAACGGAGCCGTGAGAGATATGATCGTAATCTTTGCCGGGCCCAAAGCAGGGGAAAAACTTATTCGTCCACTTAAGGAACACGGTTACTGCCTTTGTACAATAACGGCTACTGACCTGGGAGTAAAACAGGCATTAGCTAATGGAAGCGATTATGCTTTTACTGCAATGGAAATGTTTGAGCATTTACCCTGGTTAAAGACAAACTATCAAATTAAGTTAGTTATCGATCACTCCGGACCTATGCTCTCTCAATCACCTTTTTTTCTGCTGGAATGGTTTCAGCGAAATGGTTATGAGATCATTAAATATCGTGATGCTCTGCCATTGTTGCCAGATAATAAACTGCTTCATCGAGTTAATTCCTGGGAACAACTGGCGGCAAGCTTGAATAATTTTGGTCGTAACATCTTTTTGACAACCGGTAGCAATAACCTGGAATTTTTATTAAAACACCCATCGCTAAAAGAAAAACAATTTATTGTTCGCGTAATCCCCGACAGTAAAGTGGTTGACAAGTGCCTCAAAAACGGTATTAGTCCCAAAAACCTGATCGCCATGATGGGACCTTTTTCTGCCAAACTTAACAAGGCTTTATTTCAAGCCTATAAAGCCGATGTAATTGTCGCTAAGGAAAATAATGCTGAGATAAAGAATAAGGCCAAAGCTGCTTTTGAGTTAGGCTTACCATTAATAGTTTTATCTAAGCAAGAGGAAAACGCTTTTAATAAAATAGATGATGTAATTGCTTATCTAAATAATAAGGGGATTTAGGGACTATGAAGAAAAATATGTCCTTTTTTTCGGGGAAAAAAGGCTATACTACCGGTAGTTGCGCAACGGCAGCTGCAGTATCTGCCTTGCTGGCACTAGCGGGTAAACATCCCCAGCAAATAAAAATAATTCTACCAGACCAAAAGACGATTGACATTCCTGTTGCCAGCTGTGGTATTGGCACTGACTTTGGCTGGGCTGAAGTAATTAAGGATGCAGGTGATGACCCTGATGTTACCCATGGTCATATAATTGGTGCTTGTGTACGATTGATTGAGTCGGGTCATATTGTTATCAAAGGTGGTAAAGGGGTTGGCGTCGTAACAAAACCGGGATTGAAAGTTGCCGTAGGGGAGCCAGCCATAAACCCTGTACCAAAACAAATGATCCTGGATAATATTAAAAAGACCCTGGTCTCCCTTGGCATTAAGCAGGGGGTAGAAATCACTATTTATGTACCGGAAGGGGAAAAACTGGCAGAGAAAACATTGAATTCTAAACTGGGGATTATTGGTGGAATTAGCATACTGGGAACAACCGGGATTGTTGAGCCCATGTCTGAAGAGCGATTTAAGCTATCCTTGTTGCCTCAGCTGGAAATTGCCCGGGCAGCTGGGTACAAAGAAATAATCCTGACGCCGGGCAGAGCAGGCCAAAAGGCCGCTGAGAAATTTTTAGCTTTTCCTGAGGATGCCATAATATTGAGCAGTAACTTTATTGGTTTTATGCTGGAACATGCCATTGGAATGGGTTTTAAAAAAGTTATTATTTTTGGTAGCCTGGGTAAATTGGTTAAGTTAGCAGGAGGAATTTTTTACACTCATTCAAAAATTGCTGATGCAAGACAAGAGATTTTGGCCTGTCACACTGCCCTTCTGGGGTTTTCGTCTGAATTAGTTAGAAAAGTCTTTCTTGCTAATACCACTGAAGAAATAATAGATCTGCTTAAAACCCATAACGGGGAAAAGGTCTTATGGCAGATAGCAGCAGAAGCTAAAAAAAGAGCTGAAGATTATATTTTTAATGAGGCCCAGGTAGAAGTTATTATTACAAATATGGCTGGCATACCTGTAGCCTGGAGTTCACAAGCCGGTTTACTATTGGGGGAAGCAACATGACAAAGCAAAAATCATCAATAAAGTTAGTGGGCTTGGGCCCTGGTAATCCCGCTTTTATTTTCCCAGCATATAAAGACTTAATTAAAACTGCCGACATCATTCTGGGAGGAAAGCGCCAGCTGGATTTGATATTGCCTTTCCTCGAGAAAAAAACAGATTTATGGTTAATTGACAGGAATTTTAGAGAGGTATTGAACAAATTAAAAAATCTGCAACACCAAAACATCGTTATTGTTGCTTCCGGCGACCCTGGTTTTTTTGGTATTCTTAACACGATTAAAAAGTATTGTTCAGAATTTGAGCTTGAAGTTTACCCCAATATCAGTAGTGCCCAATGGGCCCTGGCTAAATTAGGCTGGAGCTGGGAAGAAGTAAAGTGGTTTAGTATTCATGGACGGGAATTGCACACTGCTATGCAATCCTTACCCTCATCAGGTAAAATTGGGATTTTAACAGACCCACGCATTAAACCTCAGCAACTGGCAACCGAGCTTAAATTCCGCGGCTGGTCAGAAGCTGATTTTATCCTGGCTCGTAACTTGACTTTGCCAGATGAAGAGCTGGTTATTTTTCATCTGGAAGAATTGGCTAATCTGGATGATTTTAAGAATGATATCTTGTTAGCATACCTTCCACAAAAGAATTCAAAATTTTGGCCATACCAGTCTCCAGGTATTCCTGAACATCTTTTTATTACTGGTAAACCACCAATTACCAAAGCCGAAACCAGGGCGCTCATAATATCCAAGTCCTACCTGGAACCCGGTTTAACAATTTGGGAAATTGGCACAGGAACAGGCAGTATTACCATCGAAGCAGCTCTATTCTCTCCAGGTAGTCAAGTATATACCGCAGATCCCCGCCCGGAGAGTGAACAGCTGCTAAAAGCCAATCAACAGCGCTTTAATTGTAATAATATTCATTTTTATCAAGGGTTTGCGCCAGAGATATGCCATTCCTGGCCATCTCCTCATCGGGTTATTATAGGTGGACACGGTGGCAAGCTGGACAAAATCCTGGAGTATGTTCATGAGAGACTACTGCCTGCAGGTAGGCTGGTTATCTCCGCTACTCAGTTAAAAACTGCAGCAACGGCCTGGGATTTTTTCCATGGTAATCAATATCAGGAAATTGAGGCGATTCAACTACAGGTGAATAGAATGCGTTCCGGACCTGGCTGCTCCCAGTTATGGGATGTTCAAAATCCATGCTTTATCATATCAGGCAGAAAAAAATCGGAGAGTGATTGAAATGACTCCAGTTTTATATGGAATAGGTGTTGGCCCTGGTGACCCGGAATTGATAACCGTTAAGGCAATGAATACTCTTAAAAAAGTCAAAGTGATTTTTGCTCCCAAAGCTACTGAGGAATATAAGAGTGTCGCCCGCGAAATAATTACTCCTTACCTGACAAAAGAACATAATGTAATTGAACTTACTATGCCAATGTTAAATCAACAGGATGTTTTAATTAAATCCTGGCAAGAAAATGCCCGGATGATAGCTAGTTATCTACAACAAGGAGAGGACGTAGCGTTTATTACCCTGGGTGACGTTAATTTATACAGTACGTTTTACTATTTATACTATGAATTAAAAACTTTAATTCCTCATTTAAAAGTAGAGATAATACCAGGGATAACATCCTTTGCTGCTGCTGCCTCACGCACTCAGTGGTGCCTGGCGGATAAAAACCATCCACTTATAATCATACCCATGAATAAAGAAATAGACTTAACAGAAATGCTGGTGAATCAATCCCGGGCTGTATTAATGAAGGTAGGAAAATATTTGCCCAGGATAAAACAGGCATTAAAAGCAACAGGGCCATGGCAGGGTTGGATAATCAGTTATTGTGGACAGGCAAATGAAAAAATTCATCCCCTTTCGGAACTGGAGGAAATTTCGGCATTACCATACATGACTGTTATATTACTGGCAAAGGAGTAATCTTATGAAAGTATATATCGTAGGAGCCGGACCCGGTGCGGTTGATTTGATTACAATCCGAGGACTGGAATTATTGAAAAGGGCAGATGTAGTGATTTACGCCGGTTCTCTGGTGAACCCGGAACTGTTAAATTATTGCAAAGAAAATGTAAAAATCTACGATAGTGCCGGTATGACATTAGAAGAAATTAACAAAGTTGTGTTCCAATCAGCTTCTGCAGGTCAGCTGGTAGTCCGCTTGCATACCGGAGACCCCTCGATGTATGGAGCTATTCAGGAACAGATTAAAGCCTGGGAAGAAAAAGGTTTAGAAGTTGAAATCGTACCAGGAGTTAGCTCTGTATTTGCAGCCGCTGCTGCTTTAAAAGAGGAATTTACTAAACCCGGTGTTACCCAGACTTTGATTTTAACCAGGGTAGGGGGTAAAACACCCGTACCGGAAAAGGAACGCCTGGCAAACCTTGCCAGTCATGGTGCCAGTCTCGCTATCTTTTTAAGTGTTCATCTCATCGACCAAATCGTAACAGAACTTTTAGAGGCTAATCTACCCCCTGATACTCCGGTTGCAGTCGTACAACGCGTAACCTGGCCCGATGAAAAAATTGTCAAAGGCAATTTATCTAATATTGCAGCTTTAGTAAAAGAAGCAAAAATCACCAAAACAGCTTTAGTCCTTGTAGGAAAATTCCTTAATGCTGAGTTTGATCGTTCTTTGCTTTATCACCCCAATTTCTCCCACGCATTCAGAGAGGGATCTTGACAATGAAAAAAATTTCTTTTTGGGCTCTGACTAAAGGTGGACAGGAGACAGCTTCTTTACTGGCCCAACTTTGGCAAAAAGCTTATCCGCAGACTGATGTTGCTACTTTTTTTCCAGAAGTAATGCAGCCATCATTAAAAGAAAAAATCAAACTGGAATTTGATAGATGGGATGCCCATGTTTTTATTATGGCATCTGGTATTGTCGTACGCTGTATAGCACCCTGTTTAAAGTCTAAACTGCATGACCCGGCAGTTATTGTTGGGGATGAAAAAGGACAATATCTAGTTAGTTTACTGAGTGGCCACTGGGGTAATGCTAATTGGCTTACCAAAGAATTGGCTCGTTTAAGTAATGCTACACCGGTTATAACTACCTCAACTGATGTTCAAGGCATCACATCAATTGAAGATTTAATCAAGCTCCTTAAAGCGAACCCTGAAAGTTTAAAACCGGCTAAGAAATTAAATTCAACGCTTGCCAACTCTGGAACTTTAAAAGTTTTCTGGGATAATAAAAGTTTACTAACTACACCACTACCTCTTCCAGAACGATATGAGTATACTGACAATCTTATAAATGCAGATCTAATCTTTTCCAATTCCCAGCTAACTGAAATTGATCCAGACAAACAATTGTTATTGCGTATACCCTATTTTGCATTAGGTATAGGTTGTCGTAAAAATATTTCTTTTCATCAACTCTGGCGCAATTTGCAAAGTTTTCTTTCCTCCGGCAATATTGCCATTTCTGCAATTAAAGCTCTCTGTTCAATTACGTTAAAAAAGAATGAACCAGCTATTTGGGAACTGAGTCAAAAATTAAATTTACCCCTTTATTTTTTTGAGGCTGAGGAACTGAAAACTTATGAGTCAGAACAAAATTTTTCTGCCTTTGTCAAAAAAACAACAGGAGTTGGTTGTATATGCGAACCGGCAGCAATGAAGGCATGTCAAAAGCCGAAACTAATAATTCCCAAAACCAGTTATCCCCAAACAACCTTTGCTCTGGCAGCGGACATATCTATATTATCGGAATTGGACCAGGTAATAAGGAACAAATGACCTTTTCTGCCTGGGAAGCGATAAAAAAGGCTAACTACATTGTCGGATATAAAACATATATTAATTTAATTAAAGATATGCTTACAGACCAGCAAAAAGTGGTTTCTACCGGTATGAGAGGTGAAGTAGAACGCTGCCAGACAGCGATTCGGCTGGCGCGGGCTGGTGAAATAGTGGCAGTTATTTCCAGTGGAGATGCCGGAGTTTATGGTATGGCAGGTTTAATTTATCAGCTTTTATTTCAGGACAATATATCTTTGCAAGTTACAGTAATACCAGGTATTACAGCTTCCATAGCTGCTGCTTCCCTTCTGGGTGCTCCATTAATGCATGATCACTGCAGTATAAGTTTAAGTGACCTTTTAACACCCTGGGAAGTTATAACTAAACGAATTGAGGCTGCTGCTCAGGCTGATTTTGTTATCGCCTTCTATAACCCCAGGAGTAGAGAGAGAACAGAACACATTGAAAAAGCCAGAGAAATTCTTTTAAAATACCGCCCCCCAAGCACTCCCGTAGGAATTGTTAAAAATGCTTTCCGTACTGATCAACACATTACTGTTTCTAATTTAGAAGAATTTACAAATTGTGAAATTGATATGTTGTCCGTTGTAATAGTGGGAAATAGCCAAAGTTTTATAAAAGATGGCAAAATCATCACCCCACGGGGGTATGACCTGTGATTTTAATTTTAGGTGGAACTACTGAGGCTAAAGAAGCCGCCGTTTGGCTAAAAAAAAATACGGTACCTTTTGTTGTTACTACTACTACCGAGCTAGGAAGAAAACAATTGCTTTCTGAAGGTATTGAAAATATTCTCGTAACTAAATTAAATGAAATAACCTTTACGGAGCTAATTCACAAACTTAAAGTCAACATGATCCTGGATGCAACCCACCCCTTTGCAGAACAAATCCATCAATTGGCAATAGACATCGCAAGAAAAATGAACCTTCCTTACTTGCGTTACCAGCGCCAAGATGTGGAGCTGAACAACAATAATCCATATATTATTGTTTGCCATAACTGGGAAGAAGCCATCAAACAAGCCAGTAAATTTAATTGCATTCTCCTGACTATCGGTGTCAAGAGACTGAATGAGTGGGTCAATCATCCCTTATTACAAACGAAGAAACTTTACGCCAGGGTACTCCCTGTACCTGAATCGATAAGTACAGCTCTGGATGCAGGTTTTTCTCCGCAAAATCTCTTCGCTATGTATGGCCCTGTCCCGGCAGCAATAGATTTGAGTATAATCAGGAGCTATAAAATTGATGTAATGGTAACTAAGGAAAGTGGTTATAATGGCGGTTTGCAAAATAAAATTCAGGCTGTGACAGAAGCTGGCATTCACCTTATCCTTATAAAAAAGCCACAACTTAATTTAACTATAATAACTGATTTAAATGAACTAAAAAGTGTAATTGAGAAAGGAGATATTAACCCATGCAAGGAGTAATAGTTTTAGGACATGGCAGTAGAGCAGTGGCTAATGATGCCAACATGCTTTTGTACGACGTAGTTGATTTATTTAAGAAGATTTCCGGTAAAGAATTGGTAGTCCCGGCCTGGATGAATCGTGAATCTGGCTTAACAGGTCTGCAGCAGGCCATTGACCACCTGGTAGAAAAAGGTGTAACTTCTATCGTCATTGCCCCCTGGTTTTTAACTAACGGTCTGCATATTAAAGAAGATATTCCCGAAGAAATTAAACATGCTCAAAGCAGATATCCCTTTCTAACCATAAAATTGGCTAAACCATTAGGGTTAGATCGGCGTTTAGTGGAAGTACTGGCAGAAAGGATTGCTGAAGCAGAATGAATAATAACTTTTTTTTACAACAACCGGAATTAATTGAGCAAAAAAGCATGGAAATCATTGAGAATAGTGTTGATTTATCCAATTTTAATGAGCAGGAAAAAGTAATAGCCCGACGCTTAATCCATGCAACCGGTGACCTCGGTATTGCCTCTGAAATTGTTATCCATCCGCAAGCCATAACTACAGCAAAAGCTTGCTTTGCCAGAAAAACACGGATTATTACTGATGTAGCTATGGTAAAATCAGGCATTAGCCCTGCAAAATTGTCTCGCTATGATATTGAAGTAAAAACATTAATTCATGATAACAACGTGCATCAGTTGGCCAGAGAAAAAAGGATCACTCGGGCCATGGCAGCAATTGAACTTACCAAAACAGAGTGGGCAGGAGAAATTGTGGCTATTGGCAATGCGCCCACTGCTCTTTTCCATTTGCTGGATTTAATAGCTAAAGGAGCTCCGGCCCCTGCCTTAATCATTGGAATTCCCGTTGGTTTTGTCGGTGCTGCTGAATCGAAAGAAGCATTGATTGCTCAGGGGCAAGTTCCCTTTATAACTGTTCGAGGGACTAAAGGTGGCAGTCCCATGGCTGCCGCAGCAATAAATGCTTTATTAACCCTGTAAAGGTGGTAGATATAATGGTTAGGGCATTGATGATCGGAGCACCATATAGTGGAAGTGGAAAAACTACTTTGGTTGCCGGTCTCCTTCATGCCCTTGTACAACAGGGGTATCAGGTACAATCTTTTAAAGTTGGCCCAGACTATATTGATCCCAGTTACCATTCTTTAATAACTGGCCGACCCTGTCGTAACCTTGATTTGTTTTTAATGAACGAAGAAGCGGTTAAGGCTTCTTTTTTTCATAATTCCCGTGGTGCAGATTTTAGTATAATTGAAGGTGTGATGGGGCTTTTTGACGGCATGAGCTACAGCGATTTTGGTTCAACAGCTCATATTGCCAGAATATTATCCATTCCGGTCCTGCTCGTTTGGCCATGTCGAGGATTGGCCCATACAATTATCCCACTGTTAAAAGGTCTTAGCAGCTACGATCCTGAATTAAATATTGCAGGAATAATATTAAACCAGGTAAATTCGGAACAGCATTTTCAACAAATGAAAGAGTTAATTGAAGCTGAAACCAGGATTAAAGTTATCGGAAGTATCGGGAAAAAAAAGGAATTCCAGCTAAATGAACGCCATTTAGGTTTGGTTCCTGCTGTAGAAAATCAGGATTATCTTGCAAGGACCGCAAAGGTAGGAGAATATTTGCGAAAACATCTGGATTGGGAAACTCTTTTTAGTGTTTTTGGGAAATGTAATGAAGAAGTGCTCAAATTTCCCGAGGCCGGTATCGATTTTTCCGATTTAATCATTGCGTATGCTTTCGATGAAGCTTTTAATTTTTATTATCAGGATGCCCTGGATTTGTTGACCAAATGGGGAGTAAAGCTGGTAAAAACCAGCCCGTTACATGATGAACATTTACCAGAAAATATTGATGGTTTAATTATCGGAGGAGGATTTCCAGAACTCTTTATCGAATTATTAAAAGAAAATAGGAATTATATTGCATCTTTAATCGCTCATCATCAGGCTGGAATGCCTATTTACGCTGAGTGCGGCGGTTATATGTACCTGGCCATGGTGAATATTATTCCTGCTAGTGTTGTAATGCAAGAGAGACTAGTAGCTTTGGGATATTATCAGGGTATAACCCTTAATGATAGTATTATTGGTCCAGTTAATACATTAGTCAAGGGACATCAATTCCATTATTCTGAACTAATTCCCTTGGATAAACAATATCCCTGGGCAGCCTCCCTCCATAAACCCAATCGGCATTCCACTGCAGTCCTGGATGGCTATGCTCAAAACAATATTTTTGCTTCTTATCTACATATTCACTGGGGTGGCCAGCCTGATATTGCCTATAACTTTTTATCCAGCTGTTTAAATTGGCAGAGGAGAAGGGTAAAGTGAAAACAAAACCCAGAATAATTATTTTTACTGGAACAGGCAAAGGGAAAACAACTGGTGCATTAGGCTATGTCCTGCCATATGTTAATCAAAAGACAATAAAAATTGTTCAATTTTTAAAAGGCAGCAATTATGCTGCTGAGCAAAATTTAGGAAGCAAACTGGATAATTTGTATTTTTATTCTTTTGGATATGGCTGTTCACAAAGCAACTTAATACGTAGCGGAGAAGGTCACTGTAAAAGCTGCGGAAAGTGTTTCAGAATTAATCGACAAGAACCTGGGTTTGTTTATAAGGCTTGGAGTTTCACAAAAAAAATAGCTAATGATAACAAAACGGATATTCTAATACTAGACGAATTTGCATATGTATTGAAATATAATTTTTTAGATACAACCAGTTTTTTAACTGAGATTTCAACTTGGCCAGCTCATTTAATTATTATTTTGACTGGACGGGTATTCCCGCAAGAAATACTGGATGTTTCTGTTGAGGTATACGAGTTAATCGAAATAAAACATCCTTTTCGACAGGGGATACCCTCCCGTCGCGGTATTGAGTATTAGTGGAGGTGAGTGTTGATGCAAATTCGCTTAGGAAAAATTAATCCTGAGAAAGGCTTTTTCTATTACTACCTGCCTAATTGGACTCTCTCAATGTGGAAATTATTTTACAATATTGATTTTACCCTGCAGGAGATAAGGCTCAAAATTTCAACTGCAACAGACAACTTACTCCTGGAAAAAAGTTTACATAATCCAACCGGCCTCTTTTTTTTTAATTATAAAAACTCCGAGGAACTGAAGATTGAGTATTATTATAACAATAAAAGGTTGTTATCGATAAGCTCAAAAATTGATAGTAAATTAACAGATGATAAAATTTATTTTTCGAGTGGAGGCTGGATAAGTAGAATGGTAGGTGATGGAAATTGAAGAAAGCTTTTTTTGTTTTACATGGTCATTTACCCTGGGTTTTACATTTTCACAATAAAAATTATGAAAAAACCTGGGTTTTTGAAATTACTGCGGAATGCCATTTGCGGTTAATTGAAATTTTACAATGGGTAAATAGGGGAAAAGTTTCCTACTCCGTAAGTCCACCTTTGTTATCCATGTGGCTAAGTGATTATTTTAAAAACGAATTTAACGATTATTTACTAAAGCAAATTTACATAGCTGAACAAGAATACAAGAGAAATAAAGGTACTGATTATGATAATGTTAGTGCGTTTTATCTGGAGTTCTGGCAAAACAGATATAATTTCTGGCAAAAAATTGACAGGGATATTGTTCAAGCTCTCCTGTATCTGAAACACAATGGTAGAATTGAACTCCTAACCTCTGCAGCCTCTCATCCCATCCTGCCTTTACTACCATCAAACCAGTGGATTAATCTTCAAATAAAAGCAGCAAAAGAATTATTTTCTCGGGTGTTTAGTTTTGACCCAAAGTCCTTCTGGTTACCAGAATGTGCAGTAAGCGAAGAATTATTGCCAATTTTGGAAGATAACGGGATTGAGAACATTTTTATTTCTGAACATGCTGCTAATAATCCTGCAAGTTCAATTTTCCGTAAAGGTAAAGTCAATATTTTTCTACGAGACATGGCTACGGCAGAACGGGTTTGGAGCAGAGAATGTGGATACCCCGGTCACCCTTTTTATAGGGAGTATTATCGGGACATAGGCTGGGATATGCCATTAGAACAAATTCGCGAATATCTAAGACCATGGGAATTCCACCGATTTACTGGTTTTAAGTATTTTAGTATCACAGATAAAAACAACCCAAGGAAAGAGATTTATAAATACGATAGAGCTTTGGCTATTACAAATCAACAAGCTTTAGAGTTTATAAACTTTCTAAACCAATATCCCAAAGATAATATTGTTTGTGTTTATGACGCCGAACTCTTTGGCCATTGGTGGTTTGAAGGCCCTGAATGGTTAGCTAAGATTCTATCCCTTTCAGAATCTATCGATTTTACAGCCCCGGAAGCATATCATAGTAATTTTGTTGAAAAAATTGAAGTCACAGATAAAGTCTGTTCCTGTTCCTGGGGTGAAAAAGGGTATTTTGATGTTTGGGTAAATGAAAAAAATGAGTGGATGTATCAAGATTTGATTAGTATCAGCCATATAGTAGAAAGACAAATAGACTATCTTTCCTCAGATGAGAAAGAACTTTTACTTAGACTTATATTGTTATTACAGGCAAGTGATTGGCCTTTCATGGTTTACTATAATTCCGCCAAAGATTATGCCCATTACCGTTACAATACCTACAAAAATGACATTCATTCATTACTTGAAAATAAATCTTTAACTACCGATCAAAAAGAAATCTTATCGTTTTTGCCTGGTATTAGCTTGATAAATCTTTGGCAAGGTTCTAAATTTGTAATTTCCCGTCCCACAGTATTATTATTGGCCTGGGAGTTTCCTCCTATGACTGTCGGCGGACTTGCTACTCATGTCTTTTATTTATCAAAATATTTACAGGATTTTTTGGATGTGCACGTCATCACTCGCGGAAGCAAAAATACAATAGAAAAAAATGGCAATGTCATCATTCATCGTATTGCCTTACCTTCATATGAGGGCCAGGATTTTATCAACTGGATTTTATTGCTAAACCTTGAATTCACTAAATATATTATAAACAATTTTTTATTCAATACTAGTCAGGTTATAATACACGCTCATGACTGGCTTGTAGGCTTAACTGGAATTACCCTCCAGGAAAGACAAGTAGGTCGTTTGATTGCTACTATTCATGCTACCGAACATGGCAGGCAGGGAGGTATTTATAATGAGGTTCAGGCATTAATTCATCATCAGGAAGCCTCTCTGGTAAAAAATGCTTCCGAGGTTATTGCCTGCAGTAATTACATGAAACAGGAAATTACTACCCTGTTTGGAAACGAGGCGAAAATTAATGTCATTCCAAATGGTATTGAAGTTATGACCGTAGGTTTGAATAGAGAGCAAAGGTCAGTGCCGAAAAAATTCATCCTTTTCTTCGGTCGCTTGGTCCCGGAAAAAGGAGTTCAAACCTTAATAGATGCTTTTGCACAAATTCAAGCTGAATATCCTGACTATTATCTTTTGATCGGAGGTAAAGGCTATTATGAGGAAACTCTAAAAAGTAAAGCCGGCAATTCAAAGGCCAGTGGAAAAATCATTTTCCTTGGGTTTTTAGATAATCAGACCCGTGACTTTCTATTAGACAGAGCAGATATAGTTTGTTTTCCCAGTCTCTATGAGCCTTTCGGAATAGTGGCTTTAGAAGCCATGGCTAGCGGCAAGCCAGTGATAGCAGGAAAAACAGGAGGTCTTAGCGAAATAATAGATCATGGAGTTAATGGCTTATTGTTTGTTCCAGGTAATGTTGAAGATTTAATAGCCCAGCTACGAACTTTTTTAAACAACCCTGACTTTGCCGCTCGATGTGGGGAGAATGCCAAATCTAATGTTCTTCAGAATTATAGCTGGAAAAATATTGCCTGGAAAACCTATGAAATCTATAAAAAACATTTGAGAGAGGAGAATTTTAATGAAAAAAATACTAATCCCTATTGATGGTTCAGAACATGCTCAGAAAGCCGCACTATGGGTAAAGAATTTTTTTAAGGATTTCAAAAATGTATCAGTTACTTTTTTACACGTTTCAGATTTACCCAAAGAATTAATGCCTCATAGTTATATGATGGAATCAATTATAGAACCCACTTTAATTGAAGAGATTATCAATGAAAAAAAGGAGCAAGCTTTTAAGAGTGTTGCCGGTGTTTTTGAAGATACAGAAATAAAGACAGAATATGTAAACAAGGTAGGCAATCCCGCTGAAGTTATTGCCCAGGTAGCAGCTACAGAAAATTTTGACCTGGTTGTAATTGGAAGCAGAGGTTTGGGAGAAATAAAGGGAATACTTCTGGGAAGTGTTTCAGACCGCGTAGCTCATATCTGTAAACGTCCAGTCCTAATCGTTAAGTAGGAGGAGCCTGAAATGAGCTATGCAAATATAGACCAAACTTTTACTCTTGCTTTTGAAAATTTAAAAGCTGCATTTCATAACGCAAAAAAACTCGAGACAAGACTATGGGACAAAAATATTACAGTTGACCTTGCTAATGGAAACTTTCAGCCTGAAATAGATACTGTAAGCAAAATCCTTGTCTGCCATTATCTTGGCAGTAAAAGTAGCATGCCCTGGGATGGGCAATGGTTAAGTTTCAAGGAATTGCCTGATGGTGAAATATATAATATACCCTTTCAAAAACGCACTATCTTTCCTTTACTGAAGCTAATAAATGATGAACCATCCAAATTAATTAAACTTAAAGAAAAGCTAAACGGCGAAGAAGGTACCTTTGGGGATATATCAATTATTTTAAACCCTTTCCCTGAGCTATATTTAGCATATATATACTGGCAGGGAGACGAAGAGTTCCCTGCCAATGCCAATATCCTTTTTTCCAGCAATTTTCCGTACTATCTTCCCACCGAAGATTGTGTCGTTCTGGCTAGCTCAGCAATCTGGCAGCTTAAAAGTATTTAAACCCCGGAATCATCTTTCTGGGAACGCTCCTTATTGTTGTTATCTTCATATTTAATAATCCCAAGCTTTTGTAAGATATAGGCAATTTTTAAGGCAATCCTAAGTAAGACGATGGTGATAAAAATTAAATAATATTGTCCAAGTCCAGCAGCTATTCCTAGACCTGCTGCAGCCCAAATATTTGTAGCTGTAGTTAATCCCCTGATTTCACCAAAACCCTGTTTCCATATTACCCCAGCACCTAAAAAGCCAATACCGGATACAATTTGTGCTGCTAAGCGCAGTGGGTCTGTGTTGCGACCTTGAAACTCTTCAGCCAATCCATATGCAGAAATAATAGTCAACATGGCTGAGCTAATACAAACCAGGGCATGAGTCCTGATGCCAGCCGGCTTCCCGGCTTTGGTTCGTTCATAACCAAGGATTGCTCCAGCAATCAAAGCTACTACCATTCTTAATGTAATATCAAAATATCCTAAACTCACTCTATAACCTCCTCTCTCGTTGACATTACTTTTTTAACATGCTACTATTTTGATATATTTGGGTAGGGGAGGGATAAATGGTGCTGGTGATACCGCAAAAATATAGTTTTAGCAATTTTCGACTGGAATCAGGGGCAAATTTGCCATTAGTTGATATAGTATATGAAACATATGGAACACTGTCAAGGGCCAAGGATAATGTTGTCATTGTTTGCCATGCCCTGACCGGCAGTGCCCATGCAGCCGGTTATCACTCTCCTCAGGAAAAAATGCCTGGTTGGTGGGATCCGCTAATTGGCCCTGGCAAAGTACTGGATACGAATCGCTTTTTTATAATCTGTTTGAATATCTTAGGTAGCTGTTATGGTAGTACCGGGCCCGCATCACCACATCCTGATGATGGAACACCCTATGCAATGCGGTTCCCCGTAATTACCATACGAGATATGGTCAGAGCCCATTTTCAAGTTATTAAACATCTGGGAATTGAGAAAATCAGACTGGTAATCGGCGGCTCTCTTGGCGGAATGCAAGCTTTAGAATGGGCCTTGCTCTACCCGGATATGGTAGAAAACCTGATTTGTATAGCAGCACCTGCCCGTCTTTATCCACAGGCAATTGCTTTTAATGAGGTAGGCAGACAAGCAATAATGTCAGATCCAGAGTGGAGACAGGGCAATTATTATCCCGGCAAAGGACCTGTTAATGGTCTGGCGATTGCCAGGATGCTTGGAACCATTACTTATAGAAGTGATTTATCTATGAATCTGCGTTTTGGCCGCAAATCAGCTCCATTACCACCCAATGGCTATTACAGTTTTGACCAGAAATTTGAAGTGGAGACCTATTTACATTATCACGGCCAGGCGTTGGTACAGCGTTTTGATGCTAATTCCTATCTTTATCTGACCAAAGCAATGGATTACCATGATATCTCCTTTAACCGAGGCAAATATGAAGAAATATTTGCCGACATTAAGGCTAAAACTCTTGTGATTGGAATCGATACAGACATTTTATTTCCCACTTATCAACAACAAGAGATAGTAAAAAACATGGTCAAATATTACAGGCCGGCATACTATCGCGAAATAACCAGTCCGCATGGTCATGATGCTTTTTTAATTGAATACAAGCAGTTAGGGAAAATTATAAATGAATTTATTGCTGAGGTGGCTCCATGAATATTGGCATTGATATTGATGGTGTCCTCGCAGATTCTGTTACCCAGTGGTTAAATGTCATGAACAAATATTTTGGCCAAAACAAAAAGTATGAAGAACTATATACATACAGATTTGAAAAAGTATATAATGTAACCTGGGAAGAAATGGATCGCTTTTTTCGCACTAATCAGGAAATCCTTCTGTCAAATCTGTCTCCTATACCCAACTCTGTGTCAGCTGTTAAAAAGCTCAAAATCTGGGGACACAAAATTTATTTAGTTACAGCCCGTCCCAGGCAATACCAGCATTTAACCACAAAATGGTTGAAAGAACACCAGGTAGAATACGATCAGTTAATCATGACAGATTTTCAGTGTAAGGCTGATTATTGTCAGGAGTTGCAATTAAAAGTATTCATCGATGACTCATTGGATAATGCCATGGCCATAGCCTCTAGAGGTATTAAAGTCTTTTTGTATAATGCCCCTTATAATCAAGGCCATTTTCCGGACAACCTGCAAATTCTAAGGAAAAATTCCTGGTCTGAGATTCTGACCGAAGTAAAAAAAATGCGGTGAGTTTTTACCGCATTTTTTTATTTTAGGGGTTGCAATTTTACTCGCAATATGTTGTAATATATTCATTGTAAAGAAGGGAGTGAACAACATGGCTTTGACTCAACATCGTACACCCATTTTTACAGCAGTTCAACAATATGTCAACGAAGGCACCATCCCATTTCATGTACCTGGTCATAAACAGGGTAGAGGTCTAAAAGAGTTTACCGAATATGTTGGTCCTAATGTAATGAAAATTGATTTAACGTGCTTTGAAGGCACTGATAATATATGCAATCCTCTTGATACTATTAAAGAAGCTGAAACCCTGGCGGCAGAAGCTTATGGTGCTGATTATGCCCACTTTCTTGTAAATGGCACTACCTCTGGCATCCAAGCCATGATAATGACCGTCTGCCAGCCTGGAGATAAAATTATTTTACCAAGAAATGCTCATAAATCAGCAATTGGAGGTTTAATCCTTTCCGGGGCCCAACCAATTTATGTTCAACCGGAAATCAGCAAGGAACATGGGATTGCCCTGGGTGTGACCCCGGAAAAAATCCGTGAAGCTTTGGCCCTTCATCCCGACGCAAAAGCTGTTTTTCTGGTAAACCCCACTTACTATGGTTTTACCTCTAATCTGGCCGAAATTATAGAAATTGCTCATAGTTATGATATTCCTGTTCTAGTAGATGAAGCTCATGGAGCTCATCTTCCTTTCCATCCCGAGTTGCCTCCTTCTGCCATGTCATTGGGAGCAGATATGAGTGCAGCCTCAACCCATAAAATGGCGGGTAGCTTAACCCAAAGCTCATTGTTGCTAGTACGAGAAGGGTTGATCGACAATAAACGCGTTAAAGCAGTTTTAAACTTGACTCAGACGACCAGCCCCAGCTATATTCTCCTGGCATCAATTGATGTGGCCAGAAAACAAATGGCTTTATATGGCAAACAGTTGTTGGACAAAACCCTTTTGCTGGCAAACCACTTGCGAACTGAGCTGTCCAAACTACCCGGCCTAACATTGATCGGGGAAGAAATGCTGGGCAATCCAGGTTGTTATGGCTGGGACCCTACTAAAGTCGCTGTCAATGTCCGGGCCCTTGGACTCTCAGGGTTTGAAGTAGAACATATTTTGCGCCATAAATATCGGATTCAAGTAGAACTGGCCGATTTGTACAATGTACTCTTCTTGGTCTCAGTTGGCGATACTGATGAAACCATTAATATGTTAATTGAAGCAATGACAGATCTGGTTAAGAGTAGACCAGTTCAAAAAGTAACCAAGTTTGGTTTAAATTTGCCGAAAACACCAGAATTTGTTGTCTCCCCTCAGACTGCTTTCCATAGCCCGACTTACCATGTAGAGCTGGATGAGGCAGAAGGCGAGATAGCGGCCGAAATGATCATGGCTTACCCGCCGGGTATCCCCATTATTTGCCCGGGGGAGAGAATTACTAGAGAAATAATTGAATACGTACGGCTGCTTAAAAATGAACATTGTAGTTTGCAAGGCACAGAAGACCAGTATATCAATAAAATAAAGATACTGGCTAATCGAGAACAATTTGAGCAACTGGAAACCGCAAATTCAGCAGGTTAAAAATTCAAGGCTGTCTCAGAAGAGACAGCCTAATTAATTTTATGCCGCATTTTTATTTTCAGATCTTTGCGAACCCCAGCAGGAATAAACCTGGCTTCCCTGGGCCGAGGAATCCCTGTGCGCTTGTACAACTCTGTAGAAAATTCTTCCCTGCCAAAATCAATTTTGTTTCTGAATTTATTTTTTTTATTCGGCATACTACAGCACCCCTTTCAGCATTATTTTCTGCGGGCGCTGTAGTCTTTATACTTTTCAATTAAAATGGTATTATTGTATATATATGCGATTTCAGGGATTAATGTTTCATTACCAGTCTGGCCAGGTAAATCCTGTTCAGGGTTGCGACTGAAAACTGAACCGATTCTAATTTGCTGAGGTCGAAAGGAATAGGCCATGATCGTGGCATTGGCATTACCGGTTGCACCAGCATGGACAATTCCTTTGATTGTACCAAAAACACATATATTGCCGGCAGAAACTAATTCAGCATTAGGATTTACATCCCCGATCAAAACGATGTCTCCGTTGCTTTCAACACGACATCCAGAGCGCAAAGTACCTTTAATGTATTCAACACCAGTTTCATTCTTTATATCAGTTGCTTGTGCAGCTAAAGTCCTTTGGGAGAAATTATGCCAGATAACCTGCGATTCGGATTGCGGAATCAAGCCATGATTAAGACAAATTTTTTCAATATCTTCTTTAATTCCATCATCAATCACACTACCAGATCTAGTCGCTACAGCAAAAGTAGCTCCTTTAAAAAATCCCCGAGCTTGTTGCATTTTTCGTTCGATATCTTTCAGTAATATTTTTTTATCCAGGTTTTCATCTATTAATATTACAAGACCATTTTTGGTTCCCTTGATACTGACACCTTCATACATTTTGGTTTAACCTCCTTCCTACAACAATTGACTATTCGAGCAAAATAGCCATTTTCCTGCTCAGTGTCGAAAAAATAAAGTTATTGCAGAGGAGGCACCTAAAATGAAGCAATTAATTGGCACCAGTCCGGCGATTAAAGAAATAAATCACCTAATTACTCAGATTGCGACAAAAGGTTCCACTGTTTTAATCAGAGGAGAGTCAGGTACAGGAAAGGAACTGGTAGCTAATTTGATCCATCATTTTAGTTACCGTCGCTTTAATTCTTTAGTTAAGATTAACTGTGCAGCTATACCTGAACATTTGTTGGAAGCCGAGTTATTTGGATATAGTGAAGGTGCTTTCACCGGGGCCAAAAAAGGAGGAGCTGTTGGCAAATTCGCCCAAGCCCATAAAGGTACAATCTTTCTAGATGAGATTGGTGATTTGAGTTTTTCGACTCAGGCTAAATTATTGCGGGTAATTCAGGAAAAAGAGATCATTCCCATCGGGAGCGAGAGCAGCATTAAGCTTGATGTAAGAATAATAGCAGCAACTAACGCCAATTTAGAAATAATGGTCAAGGAAGGTAAATTTCGTGATGATCTCTTTTATCGCCTGAATGTCGTAAGTATTTATATTCCTCCATTACGGGAGCGAAAAGAGGATATTCTACCACTTACAACTAGTTTCATTACTGAGTTTAATGAAAAATTTAACGTATCCATAAATGGAATCGATAACAAGGTAAAACACATTTTTTTGAACTACGATTGGCCAGGTAATATCAGGGAGCTAAAGAATACACTGGAATATGCTTATAATATAGTAGATGGTAATATTATAAAAACTAAACATTTGCCCAAGTATATTTTAGCTAACACGAATACTGCCATTACCTCAAATAATTATTTCAGCCAAATTGGTCAACGATCGTTGACAGAAATCGTGGATGATTTTGAAAAGGAATTAATCCAACAAGCATTGATTAAATGTACAGGGAACAAAGCTAAAGCCGCTGAACTACTAGGTTTAAGCCGGCCTGGTCTTTATAAAAAGTTACAAAAACATGGCTTAATCTAAAGCGTTATTCAACTGTATAGAACTATTGACGCAAGGCATATCCCAATTCTAATAAGGGATATGCCTTTTTATATTGTCAGCTAATGTCACCATTGTTTACATCTTCGCCATATTATAAAAATCCAGTTTAAACTCAAACTGTTACCATTCATCTTCAAATAATGCATTTCGGGACAAAATTTTGACATTTCACTCTTTTTAGACTTTTGTGGCATGTCTTTTGCTTAATAATCAGGTGTAATAAACCAAGAGGGAGGTATTACCATTGAAAATCGTTGTATTGATGAAACAGACTTTTGACACAGAAACAAGAATCTCTCTAGATGCAAATGGTAAAATCGATAGTACTGGCGTCAATTATGTTGTTAACCCATACTGTGAGTTTGCTGTTGAGGAAGCACTAAGAATTAAAGAGCGTTTGGGTGAAGGAGAGGTAATTATCTTATCCGCTGGTCCTGATCGAGTCGAAAGTGCAATCAGACAATGCCTGGCAATGGGAGCTGACCGGGGTGTGCTGATTAATGATCCCGCCCTGGAAAATGGAGATGAGTATACTTACGCTCTTGCTTTAGCAAAGGCATTACAAACCATGGAGTATGATCTAGTACTGGCCGGATTTCAGGCTGTAGATGATGGTTCCGCTCAAGTTGGACCAAGAGTTGCACAGCTTTTAGATATACCGCAGGTTACTATTGTTACCAAGATAGAAATAGAAGATAAAAAAGCCGTAGTAACCAGAGAAATCGATGACGGTGTTGAAATCATCGAAGTACCTTTGCCAGCCCTCTTTACCGCGCAACAAGGCCTGGCTGAACCAAGGTATCCTTCCATGAAGGGAATTATGCAAGCCAAGAAAAAGCCTTTGCAGGTATTGACTTTGCAAGATATCGGCGTATCCCCTGACGAAGTGGGCGCCAGTGGCGCCAGAGTAAAAGTTGAAGAATTTTCTTTGCCAGCTCCACGGCAAGCCGGAAAAATTATTGGTGGCGATCCCAGGGAAGCTGCAGTAGAACTCGTTAAATTATTAAGAACTGAAGCAAAAGTGATATAACGGGGAGGGTAAGGTAATGGCAGGAGTACTGATTTTTGCCGACCAAAAAGAAGGTAAATTTAGAAAAGTAATTTTTGAAATGCTGGGTGAAGGCCGTAAACTGGCTGACCACCTAGGTGAAGAATTACAGGCTGTTTTAATGGGGCAAAACGTTGAAGAATACGCTACCGTTTTAGGGGAAGCAGGAGCAGATAAAGTTTTTGTGATTGATGACCCTCTCTTAGCCAACTATACCACCGACGGATTTGCAAACGCCCTGGTTAAACTGATTTCAACAGAAAATCCATCTATAGTTCTGTTCCCTAATAATGCTGTTGGTAAGGATTTGGCTCCAGCGGTGGCTCAAAAATTAAATGCCGGTCAAGCTTCCGATGTAATTGCTATCGAATATGATAATGGATTACGCTTTAAGCGGCCTATTTATGCAGGCAAGGCTTTTGCCCATGTTAGTTTTACATCTAATAGAACCATGATTGTTACCATTCGGCCCAAAGCTTTTGAAGCTGCTACACCTCAGCCCGGCAAACAGCCAGCAATTGTGCGTTATGCCAGTGAGCTAGATGCCAGCAGTTTAAGGCAAATAGTTAAAGATGTAGTCAGAAAAGCATCAGGACGCGTCGAGCTCACCGAAGCAGATATTGTGGTGTCTGGTGGACGTGGTATGAAATCAGCAGAAAATTTCAAGATTCTGGAGGAACTGGCTGATGTGCTCGGTGCTGCTGTTGGTGCTTCCCGCGCTGCAGTTGATGAAGGTTGGCGCGAGCCCCAGTATCAGGTAGGGCAAACAGGTAAGGTAGTATCACCTACCCTCTATATAGCCTGCGGTATTTCCGGTGCAATTCAGCATCTGGCCGGGATGAGCAGTTCCAAATATATTGTAGCCATTAATAAAGATCCTGAAGCAGAGATTTTTAAAGTTGCCGACTATGGTATTGTAGCCGATCTTTTCGAAGTTGTGCCAGTATTAACCGAAGAATTCAAAAAAGCTCTGGCAGAATAAAAAAGAGAAAGAAGGCCAGCCGAAAGATAGGGGGTATATTTTCTGGAAAGGAGGGCGTTCTACGTGGTTCCAAGCAGACAACTTGGCATGTATCATGAACAATATATCGTTATGTGGTCCCTCTTGGTATTAACATTAATTGTCTTTGCTAAAGGAATTTACGAAAGATACAAAGTTTGGCAGGTTGGGCAGCCTGAAAAGAGATGGCAAAGTGAGCATGCCAGCTGGAAACGTTTTTTATCCAATAGTTTTGGTCACTTGCGCCTATTAAGGGATAAATATCCTGGTATAATGCACTGGCTGATTTTCTGGGGATTTGTGGTTTTTGCGATCGGTACCTTATCTGTCATGTTAGAAGAAGATTTTAAAATTCCGATTTATCGTGGCTCGTATTATCTTGTCTTATCCTTCTTACTGGATATCTTTGGTGCCGGTGCCATCGTTGGCTTGCTCATGGCTTTATGGAGAAGGTATGTAATTAGACCTCCAAGGTTGGACTCAAACCCAGATGATGGTGTTACCTTACTGTTAATACTTGGTATTATTGTCACCGGTTTTATATTAGAAGGACTTCGTATCAGTTTCACTAAAGATCCCTGGGCTGGATGGACGCCAGTTGGATTCATGCTTGCAAAGTCTTTTTCTCAAATGGCTGAAACAGCCCAGAGAAATTTGCATCAAGTAATCTGGTGGATACATTTGTTACTAACCTTTGGTTTTATCGCCTATATTCCGCACTCCAAGTTGTTTCATATCATTACTGGCTCACTTAATCAGTATCTGGCTAAAGATAAAGCAGCACAGGCCCTTGTACCATTGAACCTGGAAGATGAAAATATTGAACAATTTGGCATTGCCGAAATCCAGCAGTTTACCTGGAAACAGTTAATGGACGGAGATGCCTGTATTCGCTGTGGCCGCTGTCAGGATAACTGTCCTGCCCATTTAACCCAAAAACCCCTTTCTCCGAAGAAATTCACTCAGGACCTAAAAAATCACCTCTATGAGAGGGTAGAAAAATTCAGACAAACCAATGAAGAGATTGGTGGACTGGCACTGGTCCCTGAGGTTATCGAAGAAGATGTAGTTTGGTCTTGCACCACTTGCCGTTCCTGTGAAGAACAGTGTCCTGTTTTTGTTGAGCATGTACCCAAAATCGTTGACTTGCGCCGAAATTTGGTAATGATGGAGAGCAATTTCCCTTCAGAAGCCCAGCTGGCCTTTAGGGGCATGGAAAATAATGGCAATCCCTGGAACATCGGCTGGAAATCCCGGGCTGATTGGGCTCAGGAATTAAGTGTTCCTCTTCTGGTTGAAGATAGTGAGGTGGAATATCTATACTGGCCAGGTTGTAGTGGTGCTTTTGATAACCGAAATAAAAAGGTTGCCATAGCAGTAGTTAAATTATTGCAAAAGGCTGGCGTATCTTTTGGTATTTTAGGGACCGAAGAAAAATGTTGCGGTGATTCAGCCCGACGTCTTGGCAATGAGTATCTCTTTCAAAACCTGGCTCAAGAAAATATTGAGACTATGAATGGTTATGGAGTAAGGAAAATCATAACTTCTTGTCCCCACTGTTATAACACGATTAAAAATGAATACCCCCATTTTGGCGGAAATTATCAAGTTTACCACCATTCAGAATTTTTGGCTCAATTGCTCAAAGAAGGAAGACTCAAACCTCAGAAAAAATTGGATTTACAATGTACCTACCATGACTCCTGCTATCTTGGGCGTTACAACGATATCTATACAGAGCCTAGAGCTATCCTTGATACTATCACCGGTCTAGCCGTATTGGAAATGGAACGTAACAGGGAAAAGGGCTTTTGTTGCGGTGCCGGCGGCGGCAGGATGTGGCTTGAAGAACATATTGGTAAAAGAATTAACTTGGAAAGAACAGAACAGGCTTTAACGACTGGAGCCAATACCATTGTAACCGCTTGTCCCTTCTGTTTAACAATGTTAGAAGATGGTACCAAAATGAAAAATGTAAATGAAACCATCAAGACAAAAGATTTAGCTGAGTTATTATGGGAAAGTTTAAATTAAATACATTGGGGGGTAGGGAAATGAAAGAAGTAGCCATTGTAAGCGCTGTACGTACTCCGATTGGCACTTTTGGAGGCAGTTTAGCCGGCATTCCGGCCGTACAGCTAGGAGCAACTGTAATAGCTGAAGCCATTAGAAGAATTAATCTCGAGTTTTCACAAGTAGATGAAGTTATTATGGGTAATGTTCTGCAAGCTGGCCTGGGTCAAAATCCTGCGCGCCAGGCAACGATTTCGGCTGGCTTACCGCTGGAAACTCCGGCAATTACCATCAACAAGGTCTGTGGCTCAGGTTTAAAAGCCGTTGCCTTAGCTGCCCAAAGCATTATGACAGGAGATAACGAAATCGTAATCGCTGGCGGCATGGAGAATATGAGCAGCGCTCCATATCTTTTGCCTAATATTAGAAATGGTGTGCGAATGGGGAACAGCCAGGTAGTAGATAGCATGATCAAAGATGGCTTGTGGTGTGCATTTACCGATGTCCATATGGGCATTACAGCCGAAAATATTGCGGCAAAGTATGGAATCACCAGAGAAGAACAGGACAACTTTGCTTTGCAAAGCCAGCAGAAAGCTGCTGCTGCCATTCAAGCCGGCAAATTCCAGGCTGAAATTGTTCCCGTTAACATCCCACAAAAAAAGGGCGAACCGATTATTTTCAGTCAAGATGAACACCCTCGTCCCAATACCACTCCGGAAGCTCTGGCTAACTTAAAACCAGCTTTCAAGAAAGATGGTACTGTGACTGCTGGTAATGCTTCTGGAATAAATGATGGAGCAGCAGCATTCGTTTTAATGTCAGCGGAAAAAGCGCAGGCATTAGGTTTCAAACCACTAGCAATGATTCGTTCCTATGCATCAGCTGGTGTAGATCCTGCTATTATGGGAATTGGTCCGGTTCCTGCCACACTTAAAGCCTTAAAGAAAGCAGGTCTAAGCATTCAGGATATTGGGCTCGCTGAAGCCAATGAAGCTTTTGCCGCTCAGGCTTTAGCAGTAATGAAGGAATTGGAATTGGATCCCAATCTTACCAATGTAAACGGGGGAGCTATTGCTTTAGGTCATCCTATAGGGGCGTCGGGGGCTAGAATACTGGTTACATTAGTATACGAATTACTGCGTCGCAATACAAAATATGGTTTAGCTACACTGTGTATTGGCGGTGGTCAAGGTATTGCCATGATTATTGAGAAGGTTTAAGCTGTAAGGAGGCGGTAAGATGGCAGCATATAAAAGCTTATCCCAGCTTACCTGGAGCATTCTGTCATCCCGCAAAACCAAATCCAATTATATACCACCATCCAGTACAAACATCGAGGAACTAACCGACGGTCAGAGAGAATCGGCCAAAAAAGCAATAGAGTGGCTAATTTCGAAAGCCCCCCATACAGTTACAGAAATAGCTGAACATTTTGAAATGTCGACTGTTTTAGTTGCTGTCCTTGTTAGTGAGCTGATAAAAGCTGGAAGAATCCGGGTGCAAGCAGCTAATCCTGAATTGTTGGAGCTTAATGAAAACAACTAGGAGGTGAGTGAATTGGCAGAAACAGTAATAGTTAGTGCAGCCCGAACCCCTTTTGGTAAGCTTGGTGGCGGGCTTGCCCCCCTGTCTGCTACAGACTTGGGTGGAATTGCCATTGCTGAGGCAGTAAAACGGGCTGGTATCCCAGCCGATCATATTGATAATGTAATCATGGGCATGGTTTTACAGGGGGGAGCTGGTCAAATCCCCAGTAGACAGGCAACGAACAAAGCTGGATTACCCTGGGAAACCCCATCAGAAACTATCAATAAAGTCTGTGCCAGTGGTTTAAGGGCTGTTACTATGGCAGATCAACAAATTCGCAGCGGTGACGCCAGCATTATCGTTGCTGGTGGCATGGAAAGTATGTCCAATGCCCCCTATTTCCTTAAAAAAGCCCGCTGGGGTTATCGCATGGGTCATGATGAATTAATAGATCTAATGGTACATGATGGTTTATGGTGTGCTTTCCATAACCGGCATATGGCAGTACACGGAAGTGTTGTAGCTGCAGAATATGGTATCAGCCGGGCTGAACAGGATGAATGGGCGCTTCGAAGTCATAATCTGGCAATTAAAGCTATTGATTCCGGGATAATGGCACAAGAGATTATTCCCGTTACTATTCCGCAAAAAAAAGGTGATCCCAAAGTAATAATTACAGATGAAGGGCCAAGGCGAGATACCTCTCTTGAACAACTGGCAAAATTACCGCCCGTTTTTGACAAAAACGGTACTGTTACAGCCGGCAATGCTCCAGGTGTTAATGATGGTGCTGGAGCTATGGTGTTGATGAGTTCCGACAAAGCCAAAGAACTGGGTGTTCAACCTCTGGCTAAAATAATCGGGCACGCTTTTGTTGCTCTAGAAGCCCAGTACATTGCTACTGCCCCGGGACACGCTGTTAATAAATTACTGCAAAAAAATAATCTTAAAATATCTGATATAAACCTATTGGAAATCAATGAAGCATTTGCGGCAGTTCCCTTGGTTAGCCAGAAAATTGCAAACTGGAATCCTGAATTAGTTAATGTAAACGGAGGAGCAGTAGCCTTAGGTCATCCCATAGGCGCCTCCGGAGCAAGGATAATTATGACTCTAATTTATGAACTGAGACGGCGTGGTGGCGGCTACGGTATTGCCGCTATCTGTTCCGGTGCTGCTCAAGGTGATGCTGTTTTAATAAAAGTAGATTAATTAATTGATTGGGGGTAGAGGGACATGGAGATTAAAAAGGTAATGGTTGTTGGAGCCGGACAGATGGGCAGCGGAATAGCTCAGGTAGCTGCTCAGGCAGGCTACCAGGTAATTTTGAATGATATTAAACCGGAATTTGTTGAAAGAGGCCTTTCTGTAATTACAAAAAACTTAGCCAGAAATGTGGAAAAAGGTAAAATTACTGAAGATGAGAAAAATGAAATCCTTGGTAGACTAACCAGATCCATTTCCTTAGAAGACGCTCATGACGTAGATATTGTGATTGAAGCTGCAGTAGAAAAAATGGAAATTAAAGCTGATATTTTCCGTAAACTGGACGAAATTACACCAGCCCATGCTATTTTGGCAACCAACACCTCTTCATTACCAATTACTGAAATCGCTGCCTGCACAAGACGACCGGAGAAGGTTATAGGCATGCACTTTATGAATCCAGTTCCTGTAATGAAGCTGGTGGAAATCATTAAAGGTTTGGCGACCGACCAGGAAGTCTATAAAATTGTGGAAAACATGAGTATTAAAATGGGAAAAGTTCCTGTGGAAGTTAATGATTCACCGGGTTTTGTTTCTAACCGGGTCTTGTTGCCAATGATCAATGAAGCAATTTACTGTGTGTACGAAGGAGTAGCTACTCCGGAAGCTGTCGACCAGGTGATGAAACTTGGTATGAATCATCCCATGGGACCCCTGGCTCTGGCAGATTTAATCGGTTTAGATACCTGCTTATCCATTATGGAAGTTCTTTATGAAGGCTTTAAAGATTCCAAATATCGCCCCTGTCCCTTGCTGCGGAAAATGGTTAAAGCCGGTTGGCTGGGCCGTAAAACAGGCAAAGGTTTCTATGATTATTCCAACTAATGTAGTAGGGGTGGTAAAAGATGCAATTCAATAATTTACTGGTTCAAAAAGAAAATAATCTGGCTATTCTAACCATTAACCGCCCTGCTGCTTTAAATGCCCTTAATGCGGACACCCTCCATGAGCTGGGGCAAGCAATTCAAATGTTAACTGAAGACCAGGAAGTTAAAGTCATTATCTTGACCGGGGCAGGAGAGAAGGCTTTTGTAGCAGGCGCTGATATTGCTTTTATGCAGCAACTGGACCCCATTGCGGCAAGGCAGTTTGCCTTAACCGGCCAAATGGTATTTAATCAGATTGAATCCTGTCCTAAACCTGTGATTGCTGCTATTAATGGTTACGCCTTAGGAGGCGGCTGTGAGCTGGCAATGGCCTGTGATATCAGAATAGCCAGTGAAAAAGCCAAATTTGGCCAACCGGAAGTCAATCTGGGAGTCATTCCTGGTTTTGCTGGCACCCAGCGTTTGGCTCGGTTGGTTGGTAAAGGTAAAGCTAAAGAACTGATCTTTACAGGGGATATGATCGATGCCCAGGAGGCTTATCAGATTGGCTTAATTAATCAAATCGTCCCTCATGATCAGCTAATGGACCAAACAAAAAAAATGGGACTAAAAATTGCTAGCAAAGCTCTAGTAGCGGTTCAACTGGCAAAAAGGGCTATCAATGAAGGTTTGGAAATGCCTTTAGAACAGGCAAACTATCATGAAGCTAATTACTTTGGCTTGTGCTTTGCAACAAATGATCAAAAAGAAGGGATGGCCGCCTTTTTGGCAAAAAGACCACCACAGTTTCAAGGCAAATAAATCACGTGGGGAGTAGGGGATTCATATGAATTTTGATCTCACGGAAGAACAACTATTGCTAAAAAGAATGGTCAGAGAATTCGCTGAAAACGAACTCGCACCCAAAGCCGCATACTGGGATGAAACCGGAACCTTCCCCCGGGAAAATCTCAAAAAAATGGCTGAACTTGATTTAATGGGCATGCCTTTTCCCGAAACGGTAGGCGGAGCGGGAATGTCCGTACTGGATTATGTCCTAGTATTAGAAGAAATCGCTAGAGTTTGCCCAACAACAGCAGTAATACTAGCCGTTCACACTTCAGTAGGGACTATGCCGATTTACCTTTTCGGTAATCAACAGCAGAAGGAAAAATATTTAACAAAACTTTGCCGTGGCGAATACCTGGGAGCTTTTGCCCTCACCGAACCAACTGCCGGCTCTGATGCCACCAAAATCAAATGTTCTGCTGAAGACAAAGGGGATCACTACCTTGTAAATGGTACCAAGATTTTCATTACTAATGCCGGTGAAGCCGATGTTTACTGCACTTTTGTTGTTACAGACAAAACCAAGAGCCATCATGGTATTAGTTGTTTACTTATAGAAAAAAATACTCCTGGTTTTAAAGTAGGAAAGATCGAAAAGAAAATGGGTCTTAATGGTTCCAAAACCGGTGAGTTGATATTTGAAAATGCTATAGTTCCAAAAGAAAATTTACTGGGCCAAGAAGGTGAAGGGTTCAAGATCGCCATGTCCCTTTTAGATGGTGGCAGAATTGGGATCGGAGCCCAGGGAATAGGGATTGCCCAGGGAGCATATGATTATGCTTTAGCTTACACAAAAGAACGCAAACAATTTGGCCAACCCATCAGTAATTTTCAAGCTATTCAATTTAAGCTGGCTGATATGGCAACCAGAATTGATGCTGCCCGACTTCTAGTTTATCAGGCTGCCTATTTGCGGGATCAAAAACTGCCTCATAGCAAACAGGCCAGTATGGCCAAAATGTATGGAACCGATACTGCAATGTGGGTAGCAACAGAAGCAGTACAAATTCTTGGTGGCTACGGGTATATCAGGGAATACCCGGTAGAGCGGTATTTCCGTGATGCCAAAATTACGCAAATCTATGAGGGTACAAACCAGATCCAGCGTCTGGTAATTGCGAAAAATATATTAAAGTAACAAGGGGGTAGAGGATTTTGATTTTCAAGCTCACAGAAGAACAGGAAATGTTACGCAATATGGTCCGGGATTTTGCAGAAAAGGAATGTGGACCTACTGCAGCCGAAAGGGATGAAAAAGAAACTTTTGATCGGTCTATTTTTGATAAAATGGCCGAACTGGGACTTACCGGGATTGTGTTCCCCGAAGAATATGGTGGTGCTGGTGCTGATTATATAAGTTATGCTATCGCCGTCGAGGAACTTTCCCGGGTAGACGCTTCAGTTGGTGTCACTCTGTCCGCCCATACTTCCTTAGGCTCCAACCCCATTTACAAATTTGGGACTGAAGAACAGAAACAAAAATACCTGGTACCCTTAGCCGAGGGCAAGAAAATGGGCGCTTTTGGTTTAACTGAACCCTTCGCTGGTTCTGATGCTGGAGGTACCAGAACTACCGCCGTACTTGATGGTGATGAATGGGTTCTGAATGGTACGAAAATCTTTATTACCAATGGCGGAGAAGCTGAAATATATGTTGTCTTTGCCATGACCGATAAAGAAGCTAAACCCAAACACAAAGGCATAAGTGCTTTTATCGTGGAAAAAGGCACACCTGGTTTCACTTTCGGTAAAAAAGAACACAAACTGGGTATTCGTTCATCACCGACCATGGAGCTGGTTTTTGACAACTGTCGTATCCCAAAAGAAAATCTTCTGGGACAACTGGGTGAAGGGTTTAAAATAGCCATGGTAACCCTGGATTATGGAAGAATTGGTATTGCTGCTCAGGCTTTAGGCATTGCCCAGGGTGCATATGAAGCAGCCTTAAATTATGCTAAAGAAAGAAAACAATTCGGTCAGCCTATTGCCAATTTCCAGGCGATTCAATTTATGCTAGCAGATATGGCTACTGAAATTGAGGCTGCCAGATTATTAGTTTACCGTGCTGCATATCTGGCCAGTCAGGGGGTAAGAATCAGCAAAGAGGCTGCCATGGCCAAAATGTATGCCTCAGATGTAGCAATGAAAGTAACAACCAATGCTGTACAAATCTTTGGCGGTTATGGCTATACCCGTGAATTCCCGGTAGAACGCATGATGCGGGATGCTAAAATAACCCAGATCTATGAAGGTACAAATGAAATTCAACGGGTAGTTATTAGTGCTAATATTTTAAAGGAATAGGGTTGGAGGTTTGCCTTCAACCCCTTTTCCCATTGAAAGGAGATTGTACCCTTGTGTGCAATCAGCGCGGAATAATCTGGACCATTACCGGAGACGGCAAAGGCAAAACTACAGCTGCTTTCGGTCAGGCTCTCAGAGCACTAGGGCATAACCAAGCGGTTGCAATTATTCAATTTCTTAAGGGTAGTAATATCTATGGTGAATACAGGTTTCTTCAGCAATTAGCAAATAAGCAGCTACTGATAAAACAGGTTGGTTTGCCGACCTTTGTGCGCAAAAACATTGCTGACCAGATCGATCAAGATTTGGTACTCCGGGGTTGGTTCCTGGCCCGGTCTCTGATTGAAACATCCTATAATCTGGTCATTCTCGATGAGATTAATGTCGCCCTTGATTATGGTCTTTTAGCGATAGAAGACGTTATAAAAACCTTAACTACTAGACCTGCCACCGTTAGCATTATTCTTACGGGTAGAAATGCACCCCAGGAAATTCTGGCAATTAGTGATACAGTGAGTATTATAACCAATGGAAAACACCACTATGAACAGGGGCTTATGGCCCAGGCGGGAATTGAATTCTAGCCCAGTTAGGCGGTGAAAAAATGCATTCGTTAGTTGAAGGGTTGTTGCAGGGTAATAAACGCAGTGCGGCAAAATTGATCACTATCATTGAAAACCAAGAGCCGCAAAAAGAAGAAATGTTAGCCCAAATCTTTCCTCATACCGGTAATGCTTTTATTATTGGCATTACTGGCTCACCTGGAGCAGGCAAAAGCTCTCTGGTAGACTCCTTGATTCGAACTATCCGCTCCGAAAATAAAACCGTAGGTATTATCGCTGTGGACCCATCCAGTCCCTTTACAGGTGGAGCTCTGTTAGGAGACCGCATACGCATGCAAGAGCACGCTTTAGATCCAGGAGTTTTTATCCGCAGCATGGGCACCCGCGGCAGTTTAGGAGGTTTAGCCCATACTACCAGAGATGCTCTGCGAGTTTTGGATGCTATGGGGATCGATGTTATCTTAATAGAAACTGTGGGAGTAGGCCAATCAGAACTGGATATTATGAACGTGGCTGACACCACCGTCGTAGTCCTCACCCCTGGAGCAGGGGATCACATCCAGACAATAAAAGCCGGAATCATGGAAATTGCCGATGTTTTCGCCGTTAACAAGGGAGACTTACCCGGAGCAGATAAAGTCGTGACTGAAGTAGAAGCAATGCTGGATTTAGGCTGTCATACTAGCTGGCGCCCTCCAGTCATCAAAACTTCAAACTTAAAACAGCAAGGAATAAACGAACTTTGGGAAGCTATCAATAAACATAAACAGTTCTTAATAGCTAATGGGTTATGGGAAGAAAACAGAAAAAAAAGGTTTGAACAAGAGGTATTAGAGATTGTGGAACTGGAACTGCGGAAAACAATTCACAAAAAAGTGGTAGATACCCCATTAATGCATGAAATTTTACAACAAGTACTTGAAAGAAAACTTGCTCCTTACAATGCAGCGATCAGTATTATTCGTCAAGGGTTAAATTTGAAAATATAAAGGTTAGAAGGGAGTTGGCCTTGCATGAATAAAGAAAATTTTAATAAGTGGCAAGAAAAATTTACTAACGCTGCAAAACGAGATTCTTCTTTTACTACTGTATCAGGTCTGCCTATCAATCCTCTTTATACCCCAGCCGATGTAGCTAATTTTGATTATGAAAAAGATTTGGGTTACCCTGGTGAATTTCCTTATACTCGTGGTGTACAAACCACCATGTATTTGGGTAGATTATGGACTATGCGCCAGTTTGCCGGTTTTGCGACAGCAAAAGAATCCAATCAGCGCTATAAATTTCTTCTTTCTCAAGGCCAAACTGGCTTAAGTGTGGCATTTGACATGCCCACCATAATGGGATATGATTCCGACCATCCCAGAGCCTATGGAGAAGTTGGCCGGGTTGGGGTAGCCATTGATTCTCTCCAGGATATGGAGATCTTATTTGATGGAATTCCTTTAGATAAAGTAAGCACTTCAATGACTATTAATGCTCCAGCTTCTGTAATCTGGTCAATGTATATAGCAACTGCCGAGAAACAGGGAGTACCATCCCATAAACTAACCGGTACCATCCAAAATGATATCTTAAAAGAATATATAGCTCAGAAATCCTGGATCTTCCCCCCGGAACCTTCTATGCGCCTGATTACCGATATCTTTAAGTTTGCTAAAGATCATGTGCCAAAATGGAATACTATTAGTATTAGTGGTTACCACATTCGTGAAGCTGGTTCTACTGCCGTTCAAGAATTAGCATTCACCCTGGCTGACGGTTTTGCCTATGTAGAAGCTGGCATCGCAGCTGGCTTAGATGTTGATGACTTTGCTCCTCGTCTCAGTTTCTTCTTCAATGCCCATCTCGACTTTTTCGAAGAAATTGCCAAGTATCGTGCTGCCCGTAGAATCTGGGCCCGGAGAATGAAAGAAAAATATAAAGCCAAAGATCCCCGTTCCTGGTTACTTCGCTTCCATACCCAAACTGCAGGCTGCTCACTGACAGCCCAACAACCGGAGAACAACATTATTCGTACCGCTTATGAAGCACTAGCCGCCGTTCTGGGGGGAACGCAATCCCTGCATACTAACTCTATGGATGAAGTTCTGGCATTGCCTACGGAAAAAGCTGTAACCATAGCCTTACGCACTCAGCAAATAATCGCCCATGAAATTGGGGTAACTAACACCATTGACCCGCTGGCAGGTTCATACTTTGTTGAAGCCTTAACCAATAAAATGGAAGAAGAGGCTGAAAAATATTTTGCCAAGATTGAGGAACTGGGTGGGGTGTTAAAGGCCATTGAAAAAGGTTTCTTCCAGAAGGAAATTGCTGATGCTGCTTATGAATATCAAAAAGCTATTGATAGCAAACGGCGAATTGTGGTTGGAGTCAATCAGTATGTCGATGAAAATGAAAAACTGGATATTGAAATCCTCAAGATTGACCCCCGAATCGAACAGGAACAAGTTGCTCGCCTGCAAAAACTAAGAGAAGAGCGGGATAATCTGCGGGTTCAAGAGTGTTTGGCTGAGCTGAGAAAGGCGGCCAATACTTCCGATAACCTCATCCCATATATTCTCAACTGTGTCAGATGCTATAGTACTTTAGGGGAAATTATCCAGGTAATGCGCGACGAATTTGGCGAATACAAAGAACAACCTTTATTTTAATCACTGGGGGAGGATAGTCATGGAACAGAAGAAAAAAATTAGAGTTTTAGTAGCCAAACCTGGCCTGGATGGACATGATCGGGGAGCAAAAGTGATTGCCCGGGCCTTGCGTGATGCCGGTATGGAAGTCATCTATACCGGCCTTCATCAGACTCCGGAACAGATCGTACATGCTGCCATCCAGGAAGATGTTGATGTAATTGGCTTGAGTATACTATCCGGTGCCCATATGACCCTTTTCCCGCGGGTCAAAGAATTGTTGAAAGAACAAGGAGCAGATGATATAGTCTTAATAGGTGGAGGAACTATCCCTGAAGATGATGTTCAACAATTAAAAGAAATGAATGCAGCTGAAGAGATCTTTACACCCGGCACCCCGCTTGAGGACATAGTTGCATGGATTAACAATCGTATCGGGAATTAAAACTACAAACCTTATATTTGGCAGTAGGGGGAGTAAGAGATGTCGCAGCATCAGGAACAGTATCGAAGAAAGTTAATTAGCGCAGAGGAAGTAGTTTCTCTGGTAAAAAACGGCGACCAAATCTGGGCCCCTGTGGGCGCGGGCGAACCCCAGACTATTTTTGCAACAATTGCCAGTAATTATAAATCCCTTTTCAATGTAACAGTCAATCAAATTCTGCCCTTAAAACCCTTTTTTGCCAAAAAAGAAATGGCACCTCACATTCGCTATAACTCATGGTTTACCAGTGACATTAATCGTACAGCCGTCAATGAAGGCTGGGCCGATTTCACCGCCAACAATTTCCACGAGGTTCCTAAACTACTACGCCTTTACTGGCCAGTAGATATAGTGATGGCAAGCGTATCTCCCATGGATAAACATGGATACTTCAGTTTAAGCTTAAGTGTAGATTACACGTTTGAAGCAATTAAAAAAGCCAAAATGATTATCCTTGAAGTTAACCCCAATTATCCTCGTACCCTTGGTAATTGTTTTGTTCACATATCTCAGGTGGACTATATTGTTGAGAGCAATGCTCCAGTACCTATCCTGAATATCCCGCCAATAACAGAGGTTGAACAGAAAATTGGAGAATACATTGCAGATTTAATCGAAGATGGCTCCACTCTACAAATAGGTTTTGGTGGTATCCCCAATGCAGTTACTGCCGCCTTAAAAAATAAAAAGAATTTAGGCATTCATACTGAAATGATTACCGATGGTATGGTCAACCTTGTTGAGTGGGGTGTGGTAGATAATAGCCGTAAAACATTACATCCTGGCAAAGTCATCGGCACTTTTGCTATAGGTACTCAGCGGCTTTATGACTTCCTGGATAATAACCCGATGGTCGAAATGCATCCAGTGGACTATACCAATGACCCATATATCATCGGTCGAAACAATCAACTGGTAGCAATCAATGCCTCGATTGAAGTTGACCTTTTGGGACAATGTTGCTCTGAATCCATGGGCCATTATCAATGGAGTGCTACAGGCGGTCAGGCGGATTTCTTCAGAGGTGCCAACATTTCCCCTGGTGGCAAGGGGTTCGTTACTCTAGCTTCTACTGCCAAAAATGGTACAGTAAGTCGAATCGTCCCCGAGCTTAAACCCGGAGCTGTTGTAACCACCAGTAAAAATGATGTGGATTACGTTGTAACCGAATACGGCGTTGCCAAATTAAGAGGCAAAACAGCTCGGGAAAGAGCATTAGAGCTGATTAATATAGCTCATCCTGATTTTCGGGCTGAATTGAGAGAAGCTGCCCGGAAATATAACCTGATTTAAAAAGTATTGACAAGGTTATGGGAGGGATTAAAATGGATCTGTTTCAGGCAATTAGAGAAAGGAGAAGTATCAGAAAATATGAAGAACGTCCGGTTGAAAAAGAAAAAATAGATCTGATTTTGGAGATGGCTCGCCTTGCACCTTCCTGGAAAAATATGCAATGCTGGCGCTTCCTGGTGATTGATAAAGCTGAAAATAAGCAACTGATGTTATCCGCTTTTCCTGATGACAATCCAGGTAAGAAGGCTTTAGCTCAAGCTCCTGTAGTGATTGTTGTCTGTGCCAATCCCAGGGAATCTGGTATTGAAGAGGGAAAGGAATACTACCTGGCCGATGCAGCCATTGCTTTTGAGCATATCTGCCTCAGCGCTACAGCTCTGGGGCTGGGAACTTGCTGGATGGGCTGGTTTGATGAAAAAACTTTAAAGCAATCTTTAAATATTCCAGATGAATATAAAATTGTCGGGGTTACTCCTTTAGGTTATCCCGCCCAAGCTCCTAACCCCCGTCCCCGCAAATCTCTGCAGGAAATCGCATATTATAATGAATGGGGTTCTGGATATGATGGATAGAATCCAAATACTACAACAAAATTTACAGTCTAATGAAATTGATGGTGCCCTCATAGTCTCTGCTATCGATGTATATTATTACAGTGGTACCCGTCAGAATGCTTTACTCTGGGTACCTGCCAGCGGGGATCCTTATCTTTTGGTTAAAAAAAGCTTTAGTCGTGCTTTTCAAGAGTCCTTTTTAGCTAATGTCGAACCTCTAAAATCTCTGAAAGAGCTACAAAAGTATATAGGTCAGGCTAAAAAAATCGGTTTAACCCTGGACGTATTACCAGCCCAAACCTACTTCTATTATCAAAAACTTCTGCCTGAGTGTATTTTTCAAGATATCTCCACCCTGGTTCGGGAACAGCGTTCAATAAAGTCATCCGCTGAATTGGAAATAATGCGAAAAAGCGCCAGCATTCTTTGTCAGATTTTTAAAGAAGTGCCTGATTTCCTGCGACCGGGAGTCAGGGAAATTGATCTCGCCGCAGAGTTTGAATATCGTGCCCGCAAAGCTGGACACGAGGGTTTAATCCGTCTAAGAGCATTTAACCAGGAATTGCATTCCGGACATGTACTTGCCGGGAAGAATGCAGCCTTCCCATCGTTTTTTGATGGACCAGTAGGCGGAAAAGGCCTTTCCGCTCCCTACCCCCAGGGCCCTTCCCGTGATGTCGTTCAACTAAATGTGCCGATTGTTTTTGATTTCGTCTGTGTTTATGAAGGATATATGGTAGACATGACCAGGATTTTTTGTCTAGGTGATCTTGATAACAAGTTAAAACAAGCTTTCAATGCAGCTTTGGAAATCCAGAATACTCTGGTCCAAAATTTAAAACCAGGGGCAGTAAGCGGTCAATTGTTTGATCAGGCCTGCTCTATTGCTGAAAAATACGGACTGCAGGATAATTTCATGGGCTATAAAGAAGAACAGGCCCGTTTTGTCGGTCATGGGGTAGGATTAGAATTAGATGAACTGCCGGTAATCGCCCTGGGAGTCAAAAACGCTTTGCTGGCAAATCAAACCATCGCCTTAGAGCCCAAATTTATTTTCCCGGAACTGGGAGTAGTAGGTATTGAAAATACTTATCTCGTAACAGAACAGGGTGGCGAAAAACTGACAGCACTGGATGATGTAATATTTTATCTCTAGTCGGAGGCTCAAAAATAATGATCAGTTTCTTATGGCGCAAGGAAGTACTACTTATACTGGCGCTTGCCAATGGCCTGGGGTCAATTTATGGTTACTACTGGTATCATCATCAACTGGCAGTTTCTCCCTGGTACTTATGGCCAGTTATACCTGATAGCCCTTTGTCAGCCAGTTTGTTTACCTTATTTCTTATTTTTCTAATCTGGAAAATTAATCTGCCCTGGTTATTTTTGCTAGCTAATTTAATGATGATAAAATATGGGCTCTGGGCTGTGATAATTAATTTAGATGTCTACTGGAGCGGACATTCCTTTGCCTGGGAAAATCTGCATTTAACCCTTTCCCATGCTGTCATGGCCCTTCAGGGTATACTTTTTCTAAGAAAAATTCGATTTGCATTCAGCGATTACTTCATAGCGTCCGGGTGGCTAATTCTCAACGACTTTATCGATTATTTCTGGCAAACCCATCCTTATTTGTTTTATGCTGAGCAAATCACAATTGCCCAGACAACCGCAAGTTTACTAACAGGTATAGTGATAATATATGCCGCCAAACGCTTGATAGCCGTTCAGTAGCTTTATTAGCCGCTAAGACGGCTTTTTTTGTTACTTGGCTGAAAAAAATAGATTATTAGCAAGATAAAAGTTTACAATATATATTAGGATAGTAGGCAGAAAGGCAGGGATCTGTTAATGTATTGTTTTTTAGATCCCTCCCGGGAAAATCATAGCCAGAACCTGGGGCATTTTTCTTTATCCGACCTGGTAGGCATCAGTCCTCAAATGGTCGATATAAAAGAAACTATTATCAAAATTGCCCCACGGAAAGCTAATGTATTAATCCTTGGAGAATCCGGCACAGGAAAAGAGCTGGTAGCCCAGGCTATTCATTATCTAAGCAATCGGCGATTTGGGCCATTAATTAAAGTAAACTGTGCTGCCATTCCAGAAAGCCTCTTTGAGGCAGAACTTTTTGGCTATGAAGAAGGAGCCTTTACTGGTGCTAAAAAGAATGGCTATCCAGGCAAGTTCCTATTATCCCATCAGGGAACATTTTTTTTAGACGAAATCGGTGAGCTGCCTTTGCCCTTGCAGGCCAAATTACTACGAGTATTGCAGGAAAAAACCATTGAACCTTTAGGAAGTACTAAATCAATCTCCATAGATACCCGAATTATTGCTGCTACTAATGCTAACCTTTCCGATCTGGTCAAATATGGCAAATTTCGTGCTGATCTATATTACCGTTTAAATGTTGTTGCTATTCATCTTCCTGCTTTACGAGAACGTAAAGAGGATTTACCTCTCTTAATAAATTATTTTATTAAAAAATTTAACCGAGAATATGGCATGCAAATAAAGGGTATTACCAAAGAAGTCTTAGATATTTTTATGCATTATACCTGGCCAGGTAATATTAGAGAGCTAGCCAACGTAATTGAAACAGCCTTTAATTTTGCCGATGGAGAGCTAATTACTGTAAATGACCTACCTCAGTCCCTCCAGTGGCCTTCCTCTCAAAATCCTGGCAGCCTTCGTACTCTGTTCGGTACCGCATCACTCAATGATATCCTGGATAATATTGAAAAAAACTATATAGTGTACGCTTTACAGATTTGTCAGGGAAATAAAGTAAAAACTGCGGAACTACTGGGTATTTCCCGACCCTGTCTCTATAAAAAACTGATTAAATACGGTTTGGAAAAGTAACCCGCTTTTACACAGTGGGTTATTTCTTTAAATAGCAGATGTAAAGAAAAGTAACAGTAGAGAAGATTAAGTCCAAAGCCTGATTACCATTCGAGGAGAAAATCATGCCATTAACCACCTTTACCTAACCTTTAGCTACAAATCCCTGTTTCCGGTATGTTATTTGCATCAGAATATAATGAACAACTGCCGGGAGGGATTGGGATGAATTTTGATTTGTCTTCTGAACAGGCCTTGTTACAAAAAACTGTCCGCGAATTTGCCCAGGAAGTTATTAAACCCCAAGCTAAGAACATTGATGAAAATGGAAAAATTCCTGAAGCCATTTTAAAACAACTGGCTGAGCTGGAACTAATGGGATTGCCATTTCCTGAAAAATATGGTGGTGCTGGCGGAGACTATATTATGTATGCTATTGCAGTCGAGGAGATCTCTCGCGCTTGTGCCAGCACTGGAATAACTTATGCTGCTCATATTTCCCTGGGTTCAGCCCCTTTTTATCTTTTTGGTACAGAAGAGCAAAAAGTAAAGTTTTTAACTCCTCTGGCCCAGGGCCACTATCTGGGAGCGTTTGGATTAACTGAGCCCAATGCTGGTTCCGATGCTGGCGGTACAGAAACCAATGCCTTGAAAAAAGATGGACGCTGGGTTATTAATGGCAGTAAAATTTTTATCACTAATGCTGGTTATGCCGGGACTGTTGTTATTACTGCAGTTACCGATCGCAGTAAAGGTAAAAAAGGCATTTCTTCCTTTATCATCCCCAGAGGAACAAAAGGTTTTTCCATTGGGAAGGAATTTGACAAACTCGGGTTACGGGGGTCCAACACTGTCCCTCTTTATTTCGATAATGTAGAGGTTCCGGAAGACTATCTGCTAGGTAAAGAAGGCGAAGGTTTTAAACAGTTTCTGCAAGTACTAGATGGAGGACGGATCAGCATTGCTGCTATGGCTGTTGGAATCGCCCAGGCCTGTCTCGATGCCTCTCTGGAATATGCTAAAACTCGAAAACAATTCGGGCAAACCATAAGTAAATTCCAGGCAATTCAGTTTAAGCTTGCTGATATGGCGGCCCAGATCGAACTGGCACGTACCATGGTTTATCGAGCTGCCTGGCTTAAGGACCAGGGTAAACCTTTTTCCTATGAAGCCGCTATCGCCAAACTTTTTGCTTCTGAAATGGCTACACAGGCAGCCTCTCAAGCCATCCAGATTCATGGTGGTTATGGCTATATGAAAGAATACCCGGTTGAGAGATATTATCGAGATGTAAAACTTTTGGAAATCGGGGAGGGAACTTCAGAAATCCAGAGGTTAGTAATAGCCCGTCATCTGGGCTGTTAAAAACAAGGGGGGTTTTATTGAATGAGCGAACTGCTAAATGTAACCATTGGCGATTTGTTTGACCAGACGGTGGAAAAATTCCCGGACAAAGATGCACTCGTATATGTAGACCGTGACTTGCGCTTAAGCTATCGTCAATTACAGGAAAAGGTAAACGAAGTAGCAAAAGCCCTTATGGGTCTTGGAATCCAGAAAGGTGAACACATTGCCATCTGGGCCACCAATTATCCGGAATGGATTTATACTCAGTTCGCTACCGGCAAAATGGGAGCTGTTCTGGTAACAGTTAATACCAACTATCGTGCTTTTGAATTGGAGTATCTCCTCAAGCAATCTGATGTTACTACTTTAATCATGATTGAAAATTACCGGAACAATAATTACATTGAAATGATAAACACTGTACTTCCCGAACTGGCAAACAGTCAACCAGGTCAAATCAACTCATCCAACTTGCCTTTATTAAAAAACATTATTGTAATCTCTGACCGCAAATACCCTGGAACCTATTCCTGGTCAGAATTTCTCCAGTTCGCCAGTCGGGTTAGTGATGCCGACTTAGCTGCTCGCCAGGCTTCCCTTAAGCCCGATGAAGTCATAAATATGCAGTATACCTCAGGTACAACCGGTTTCCCAAAAGGTGTAATGCTGACCCATTATAGCATCTTAAATAATGCTAAGTTTGTAGGTGAATGCCAAAAATTCTCTTCTGAAGATAAACTCTGCTTCCCAGTACCGCTCTTCCATTGTTTTGGCTGTGTGATGAGCACCTTAACCTGCATAGTCTATGGTGCTACCATGGTTCCCATTGAATATTTTGATCCTGTTAAAGTCCTGGAAGCTGTAGAAAAGGAAAGATGCACAGCCCTTTATGGTGTGCCAACAATGTTTATAGCTGAACTGGAAGTTCTGAATCAGCGTTCCTTTGATCTCTCTTCCCTGCGTACAGGAATTATGGCCGGAGCGCCCTGTCCTATTGAAGTGATGAAACAGGTTGTGGAAAAGATGAATATGCGGGAAGTAACCATCGCTTATGGTCAAACCGAGTTCTCGCCCGTGATCACTCAAACCAGGACAGATGATCCCATTGAATTGCGGGTCACAACTGTGGGGCGTGCTATTCCTCATGTTGAAGTCAAGATCGTCAATCCCGAAACTGGTGAGACCCTGGGCCCAGGCCAGCAAGGAGAATTGTGTGCCAGAGGCTTTGGTATCATGAAAGGCTACTATAAAATGCCCGAAGCAACCCAGGCTGCTATCGATAATGAAGGGTGGCTACATACCGGGGATTTAGCAACTATGGATGAAAACGGATATTGTAAAATCACTGGCCGCCTCAAAGATATGATTATTCGCGGTGGTGAAAATATCTATCCCAGGGAAATTGAAGAATTCCTCTATACCCATCCTAAAATCCTGGATGTTCAGGTGGTCGGTGTCCCGGACATAAAATATGGTGAAGAAGTAGCTGCTTTTATTCGCTTGAAAGAAGGTGAAGTATTAACAGAGGAAGAGGTACGGGAATTCTGCACTGGCAAAATCGCCCGTCATAAGATACCCCGTTATATCAAGTTTGTTGACCTTTATCCCTGCACTGCCTCCGGAAAAGTGCAAAAATTCAAGTTAAGGGAAATGGCGATCAAGGAATATGGCCTTGAAGCAGCCGCTAATATAGAAACGGCATAAAGGCAGGGCCCTCAGGTTGGCCCTGCCTGAAAAGAGAGGGGGATAGGTATGGCGGAAAAGCTGTGGGAACCTGGCCCGGAAAGAATACAAAAAACTAACATGTATAATTTCATTAACTATGTTAATGAAAGGTACAATCAAAAGCTTGAAGATTATGACGGATTGTATCAGTGGTCTATTAACGATATAGAGCAGTTCTGGGTATCAGTTTGGAATTTCAGTAAAATAATCTTTTCCCAGCCCTATCATACTGTACTGAAAAACAGCTCGGACATGTTTAACAGCAAGTGGTTCGAAGGAGCGAGTTTAAATTTTGCCGAAAATCTGCTACGACATTATAACCTGAACAAACCGGCAATTATCAGTATAAATGAACAAGCGGAGATTAAATCTCTATCTTATCCTGAGTTATATGCAGCAGTGGCCCGTACTGCTGCATATTTGCAACAGCTCGGAGTAAAACCTGGGGACAGGGTAGCAGGATATATGGCCAACATACCGGAAACGGTTATCGCAATGCTAGCTGCTACCAGCATTGGTGCCATCTGGTCTTCTTGTTCACCTGATTTCGGCGTCAATGGGGTAATAGACCGCTTTGGGCAAATAGAGCCGAAAGTTCTTTTCACTACCAATGGCTATTTCTATAATGGCAAACTTTTTGATTGTACGGAAAAAATTATACAAATTACTGGCGCCATTACCAGCATTGAATCAGTTGTGCTGGTCCAATATGTTCAGGAAATTCCGTTACCTCAGCTCAGTTTGTCAGCTATAGCTTTCTCGGATATTCAAAAACAATTTTCTGCCCAGCCCATTATTTATACCCAGTTACCTTTTGACCATCCAGTTTATATACTATATTCTTCTGGAACCACAGGAAAACCAAAATGTATTGTTCATGGTGCCGGCGGAACTCTGTTACAACACATGAAGGAACTGATTTTGCACACGGATTTAAAACAGGATGACATTATTTTTTACTATACCACCTGTGGCTGGATGATGTGGAACTGGCTAGTTTCCTCACTGGCTACGGGAGCAACCATAGTTTTATTTGACGGTTCTCCCTTTCACCCTCATCCGGGTATTTTATGGGAACTGGCTGAAAAGACTGGTATTACCATTTTTGGTACCAGCGCAAAATATATCTCTTCATTAGAGAAAACCGGAATAGAACCTGGTAAAGAATATGATTTATCCAGAATCAAAACGATTTTATCCACAGGCTCCCCATTAACTAAAGAAAATTTTTATTATGTATACCAAAAGATTAAATCCAACGTTCAGCTCAGCTCTATTTCCGGTGGAACAGATATTATATCCTGCTTTGCTCTAGGCAATCCCCTGGGTCCTGTTTATGCCGGTGAATTACAATGCCGCGGTCTGGGAATGAAAGTAGAAAGTTATGATCCTGAAGGTAAGCCCCTGATTAACCAGAAAGGAGAATTGGTCTGTACCGCTCCTTTTCCGTCAATGCCGCTGGGATTCTGGAATGATCCCGAACGCCAGAAATATTATCAGGCTTATTTCAATGTTTATTCCAATGTCTGGTGCCATGGTGATTTTATCGAAATAACTGACCGGGGCGGAGTGATCATCTACGGTCGTTCTGATGCTACCCTCAATCCCGGTGGGGTCAGGATAGGTACAGCCGAGATCTACAGGCAGGTGGAAACTATCCCTGAAATCCTGGATAGCCTGGTAGTTGGACAGAACTGGCACGACGATGTGAGAGTAATACTATTTGTTAAATTAAAACCTGGTTTTACTTTAAATGAACAGCTGGTAAACCAGATCAAAACAGTTATAAGAAAAAACGCTACTCCCCGCCATGTGCCAGCTAAGATCATTGCTGTACCTGATATTCCATATACCATCAATGGCAAAAAAGTTGAGCTGGCTGTGCGCAATGTCATTCATAATGAACCAGTTACCAATAGAGAAGCACTGGCTAACCCGGAAGCCCTGAATTATTTCAAAGATATACCTGAATTACAACAGGAGTAAAGGAGGGGAGAGAGAGAAGATGTTTAAAAAAGTTTTGATCGCCAATCGAGGGGAAATCGCCTGCCGTATCATTAAAGCCGCCAAAACATTAGACATAAAAACAGTAGTTGTTTATTCAACTGCTGATGAAAACACTTTACCCACCCGGCTGGCCGATGAAGCCATTTGTATTGGCCCACCACCCGTGGCCCAGAGTTACCTGCAAATGGATAAAATCCTCGAAGTCGCTCTGCAAACTGGTTGTGATTGTATTCATCCTGGCTATGGCTTATTATCGGAAAATGCCAAATTCGCTGAAAAGGTGAGGGAAAATAACCTGGTTTTTATTGGCCCCAGTCCTGAGATCATAGCTGCCATGGGAGATAAGGTAGCTGCGCGTAAAACGATGGCTGAGATTGGGATTCCTTTACTCCCGGGCAGTGATGAGATTGAACATCTTGAAGAAGCCAAAAAAATGGCCGAGAACATCGGTTTCCCGGTAATACTAAAAGCAGCCAGTGGCGGTGGCGGAATTGGTATGGCCATTATTAATTCCCAGGCTGAGTTAGAGCAAATGTGGTCATCGGTGCGCCAACGGGCCCAGGCTTATTTCGGCAATCCCGTTATCTATGTAGAGAAATATCTGCCTAATCCCCGGCATATTGAAGTACAGATATTAGGGGATGAACATGGGCATTGCCTGGCTATCGGGGAAAGAGATTGTTCCATTCAGAGGAGACATCAAAAAGTGATTGAAGAAGCACCGGCTCCCAACTTGCCGCAAGAAGTGCGTGAGCAACTTTTCGACCTTGCAGAAAGAGCAGGTACCAGTCTGGGCTATGTAGGGGCAGGAACATTTGAATTTCTTGTAGATGAAAATTATAACCTGTACTTTCTTGAAATGAATACAAGAATACAGGTAGAACATCCTGTCACGGAAGAAGTAACCGGCTGGAATCTGGTGGCCTGGCAATTTCAACTGGCAGCAGGTGCAGCTTTGCCTACAACACGTCCCATTAGTAAGGGATGGGCTATAGAAGCACGACTTTATGCTGAAGATGATAAAACCTGTTTGCCTGCCCCAGGAAAAATAGAAACTGTCATCTGGCCTGAAATACCTGGTATAAGAATTGAGACCTGGATAGAATCCGGTCTCAAAGTAACCCCATATTATGACCCCTTGTTAGCCAAAATTATTGCTCATGGGGAAACCAGAGATGAAGCACGTTTAAAGTTAATACAAACTTTAACCAATCTAGAAATTACAGGTATAAAAACCAATCGCAATTTACTGGTTGCTATTCTAACAAGTCAGTCTTTTCAATCAGGTAAATATAATACGCAATTTTTAACAGAATTTCTTAAATCATACTAGAAGGAGAGGATAAACATGAAAGAAATTACAGCTCAAATGGCTGGAATTATACTGGCACTCAGGGTGAATGTGGGAGATGTGGTTGCACCAGGCCAGGAGATCGCAGTGCTTGAATCCATGAAAATGGAAATCCCATTGACCAGCGAATATGGCGGCACTGTGGTAGAAATCTCCGCTCAGGTTGGCGATTTTATTAACGAAGGAGATTGTATTTTAAAACTGGAATAAACAGATTTTACAATGAAAGGGGATGGGGCCCATGTTAGCCAATTTGCCAAAACAGGTTACAATTTGGGAGGTGGGCCTCAGAGATGGCCTGCAAAATGAAACAAGGTATATTTCTGTTGAGGAAAAACTGGAATTGATAAATGGTTTAATTCAAAGTGGGGTTAAAAACCTGGAGGTAACAGCTTTTGTAAACCCAAAGTGGGTTCCGCAAATGAAAGATGCCAGTGAATTACTGGCAAAAATGGAGAGACCCTCAGAATGTAACATTAGTGCCCTTGTTCCCAATGAAAAAGGCCTGGAAAAAGCCCTGGCAGCTAGATTAAATGAAATCGCCGTAGTTGTATCCGCCAGTGAAGGCCATAACCTAAAAAATTTAAATAAAACAGCAGATGAAGCCATTCGGGAGGCATTGCATCTAATCTACAAAGCCAATGTGGCGGGGCTCAGAGTGAGGGCCTACCTTTCCACCGCCTTTGGTTGCCCTTATGATGGTCCAGTAAAAATAGAAAGAGTAATGGAGATCAGTGAAAAATTACTAGGGGCAGGAGCTTACCAGGTCTCCCTTGGCGATACTATCGGGATAGCCCATCCCAAACAGTTACAGGAAAGTCTTAGCCTGATTACTCGACGAATTCCTCCCGGTAAATTGGCCTTACATTTACATGATACCCGGGGCATGGCCCTGGCCAATACCATCATTGGTCTGGAATACGGAATTACCACATTTGATTCTTCTTTTGGTGGTCTCGGTGGCTGTCCTTATGCTCCTGGAGCCAGTGGTAATGTAGCAACTGAAGATCTGGTTAATATGCTGCATGCTATGGGCTGTCAAACCGGGATAGATTTGGACCGTCTGGTGTTAGTATCAACCCGGGCCCAGGCTATTCTGGGTAAGCGGCTACCCAGTAAAATTCTGCAAATCTATCGCCGTACCAGGGGGGAATAGAATGAGCTTTTTAATTCAACAGGAGATTATAGAGGGCAATGGTCTTCTCCTCACTATAAATCGCCCCGAAGTATATAATGCCCTCTGTTATCCCCTTTTAACTGAATTAAAAGAACTGGTTTTCCAATTATACCATTCAAATTTGCGGATAATGATTATCACCGGAGCTGGTACAAAAGCCTTCTGTTCCGGTGCAGACCTGAAGGAAAGAGATTCAATGAATGATGATCAGGTCTTGCAATTCATTGATACTATCCGAGACACTTTTCAGTTGATTGCCAATTTGCCCTTTCCTGTAATTGCAGCAATAAATGGAGTGGCTTTTGGAGGTGGTCTTGAACTGGCCCTTGCCTGTGACCTGCGCTTGGCTTCAGAACAGGCCATGCTGGGATTAACTGAAGTTGCTCTTGGCATCATACCAGGAGCAGGAGGTACGCAAAGGCTGGCGCGTATTATCGGTCCCGCCAGGGCCAAAGAATTAATTTTTACCGCTGCCAGATTCACAGCCAGGGAAGGGGAAAAGATTGGCTTAATCAATCATGTTTATAAACCTGAAGATTTGTTACCAAATGCCTTGGGTCTAGCCGAAAGGATTGCCCAACATGGACCATTAGCTGTTAGACAGGCAAAAACAGCAATAAACCGAGGTCTTAATATGAGTTTGGATGATGCACTATACTGGGAAACCAGCTGTTACCGCCAGCTTATCAATACCGCTGACCGTCGCGAGGGGCTGACTGCTTTTAAAGAAAAGAGACTACCACAATTCCAAGGCAAATAGGGGGTAGGGAGCATGTTAGGATTGGATAAATTTCATGAGATAGCCAACCAGATCAAAAAGGGCGGCGCCGAAAAATATCATCAGCAGGCACAAGCCCAGGGAAAGATGTTCGTACGCCATCGTCTGGAAATGCTTTTAGATCCAGGTAGCATGCAGGAAGACGGCTTGTTTGCTAACTGCCAGCAGCCCGACCTACCTGCCGATGGGGTAGTGACGGGATATGGAAAAATTAATGGGCAACCGGTATGTTTTATGGCTAATGACTCCACCGTAAAAGCTGGATCGTGGGGCTGGCGCACAGTAGAAAAGATTATCCGCATTCAGGAAATGGCTTATAAACTGCGTTTGCCAATGATTTACCTGGTTGATTCAGCCGGAGCCAGAATCACCGACCAGGTGGAAATGTTCCCCGGCAGACGCGGTGCAGGTAAAATCTTTTATAACCAGGTTAAAATGTCCGGGGTAATACCACAAATCTGTTTGCTTTTCGGACCTTCTGCTGCCGGAGGAGCTTATATACCTGCCTTTTGTGATGTAGTAATCATGGTAGAGGGTAATGCCAGTATGTATTTGGGTTCCCCCAGGATGGCTGAAATGGTTATCGGGGAAAAGGTGACCCTGGAAGAAATGGGAGGAGCCATGATGCACTGCAGTGTCAGTGGCTGTGGTGATGTACTGGTAAAAAGCGAGGCAGAGGCCATTGCCTGGGCCAAACGCTATTTGTCTTACATGCCAGCCAATAATCAATGCTCTCCTCCGAGCCTGGAAGGGAAAAAGCCTGCAGCTGGCAAGCCACTGGCAAATATTATCCCGGCCCATCAGAATATACCCTTTGATATGTACGAATTCATCAAGGGGATAGTTGATGAAGACAGTTTTCTTGAGATTAAAAGCCTTTTTGCTCAGGAAGTGATTACTGGACTTGCCCGCATTGAAGGCCATGTCTTTGGCATTATCGCCAACCAGCCTAAAGTGAAAGGTGGTGTTCTCTTCGTTGATTCAGCTGACAAAGTAGCAAAATTTGTTTGGTTGTGCGATGCCTTTAACATACCACTACTGTTTTTAATGGACGTTCCAGGCTTTATGATCGGTACCAAAGTGGAAAGGGCTGGAATAATTCGGCATGGAGCCAAACTAATTTATGCTATTTCTGAAGCGACTGTGCCCAAATTTTCCGTGGTAGTACGTAAAGCCTATGGCGCTGGGCTATATGCCATGTGCGGACCTGCTTTCGAACCTGATGCCTGTCTGGCACTGCCCTCAGCTCAAATTGCAGTCATGGGCCCGGAAGCAGCAGTAAATGCAGTATATGGCAATAAAATTGCCCAGCTAGAAGGTGAAGAAAAGCGCAAATTTATCGAGAGCAAGCGCCAGGAATATCAAGAGGATATAGATATATATCGTTTGGCATCTGAGTTAGTGGTAGACGGTATTATTGCCCCCGAAAATTTACGTTCTGAAATTGTTAACCGCTTGGATTTTGCCCGTAATAAACAAAGGCATTTCAGTGATCGCCGTCATGGTGTTATACCGGTCTAATTAACTGAAAATTTGAGCCAACGGTCAATTTTTGAGAGTTTTTGGCCGTTGGCTCTTTTTTGTTTATTATAATGAATTTTCACCTCTCAATTCTTCCATTCCAGTTATGGTTAACCTTTAGAAATGACAATTAACGATTTTTTGTTGTGAAAAACCAGGATAATTTCTAATATTTTAATAAACAACGATGGGCTGGAAAGGAGGGTAGCTGTTTAGCCCGTTAAAGATCAAAAGATGGAGGTGTTAAACGTGAGTAATAAAGTAAATGTAAACAACTTGCCTCCTTTAGACGTTGAAGTTAAGAATGTAATGAAATCAGAATTCAATTTGGCTTTTTGGCTATCAGTAATTTATTTTATCTTTCTCTTCGCCGTTCCTGTACTAAACTGGACCGCACCGGCACTAATGAAAACCAGAATCTGGGGAGGCATGTCATTAACCTGGTTTTTAACATCAATTTTTGCTATGATTCTGGCTTTCCTGATCGCAGCAGTTCATGTTTATTTCTACCAGAATAAGTTCGGTGCCGATATTGAGGAAACCCAGACAAGAAGGGAGGTATTTCATTAATGAATTGGTTAACTGATCCCAAATATTTATTTACAATTATTCTATTGGGTACCATTGTCTGGATTACTAACGCAACCCGTAAATATGCTACCACCACCGTTGACTACTGGGTCGCTGGTCGGAGTTTTGGCTGGCTGGTTAATGGTTCAGCTATTGCTGGGGATTATCTCAGTGCTGCTACTTTTTTAGGATTGGCAGGTCTGACTTTTTCACTAGGTTATGACGGACTTTTTTATACTTTTTGTTTCTCAATCGGTTTAACATTATTGGCTATGTTTATCGCAGGCCCCTTGCGTAGATTCGGCGCCTTTACCGTTCCCGATTTCCTTGGCCAGCGTTTTCATAGTAAAACAGCCCGTCTGGTTGCAGTTATAGTAGTGTTAGCCATTTCCGGTTTTTATGCTGCCCCACAACTACTGGGTGCTGCCCAGATTTTAAAACTGTTTTTCGGGACCAGTTATGCCTTCGGGATTGTCTTTACCACAACAGTAATGGTGTTCTATGTTGGGGTCGGAGGTATGAAAGGCACTACTATTAACCAGGCCCTGGAAATCTGGATCCGTTTCGGTGCTTTCCTGGTATTATTCGCTATGGCTATTTACATGGGAATGAATTACGGCAAAATCCTGGATTTTATCACTCAATTCAACGGAACATTACCGGGAACTGGTCAGTATGCTCCCGATGGTAAGGATCTGGTCTTTAATGGAGCCAAGTGGGAATATACTGGTACCATGTTCAAGGATTTAACAGGTACTATCTCCATGCTAATCGGTTTAGCTTTTGGAACCATGGGATTACCCCATATCCTTTTGCGTTTCTACACCAATCCCTCTGCCAAAGATGCTCGCTATTCCGCACTTTTCGCTATCGCAATCGCTTCTGCCTTCTTCGGTCTTGCCTTATATCTCGGCACCGTTGGCCGCTATGTTTTCCTCGATGGTGTAACTAAAGGAACCTTAAATCCAGAAACCATGAAAGCCATGATTCAAGGTGGAAACAATATGATTATCCCTGCACTTTCTGAATCCCTGGGCGGTCAATGGCTATTAGGATTTGTTATTGCCGGCGCCTTTGCTGCTATTTTCTCCAACCTTTCCGGTATCTTTATTGCCAGTTCCGGTGCCCTTGGCCATGATCTCTATACCAATTTCATTAACCCCAATGCTACTGAGAGACAGAAAGTTCTAGCCGGAAAATGGGCAGCAGTAATATGCGGTATCTTCTACGGCATCCTTGGGTTAATGGTGGAAAAAGCCTCTATCGGTCATCTGGTGGGATTGGCCTTTAATGTGGCAGCCAGTACTTTTGCTCCTATTTTCGTTCTTGGTATCTGGTGGCGTGGAATGACAGAAAAAGGTGCCATTGCTGGTCTGCTGGTAGGTTTAATATCCTCCCTGTGGATGATTTTCCTGCCCGAAACCTTACCGACCTGGCTACAGTTCAAGATTCCTGGTCTTGTTACTGTTCCTCTGGGATTCCTCTCCGTCTGGCTGGTTAGCCTCTGGGATGGTCAGGTGCCGGCTGATGTTAACGAATTTATGAAAAAGGTACACGCAAAAGAAGTATATTAGAAGAAAAATCACGGTGGGGCTTAGAGCCCCCTTTTTTCTTCCCCGGGAGAAGAGTATAATTGAAGTAAACGTGGGTAAGGGGATGGACATTATGTGGAAAGGTATTGGCGCTTCACCAGGTATTGCTATAGGTCAGGTCCAGTGGCTAATTGCCTGGGAAGTAGGAGTAAATAAAGAGAAAATCAGCAGCCAGCAAGTAAATGAGCATTTAGAGCGTTTTGAGCACGCCCTGCTGCAGGCTGAATCGGAACTCAACCAGTTGCGGGAAAAGACAGCCCGGGAATTGGGGTACCAGGAGGCCAGAATATTTGATGCCCATTTGTTTTTATTAAAGGATCCACTCCTCATTGATGCCATAAAAGAAAACATTACCGTTAAACTATTGCCTGTTTCTGCGGCTATCATCGATGCCGTAGAAGTTTTTGCCTCTTTTTTTGCTACCAATCCCGATCCTTACTTACAGGAACGGGCTTCGGATATTCGTGATGTGGGTAAAAGGTTAGTCCGGATTGTCACCGGCCAGCCTGAAACCCGTCTGGAATTAGTTGAACCCAAAATCGTTTTTGCCCATGATTTAACCCCCTCTGATACAGCCCAGTTGAACAAAGCAAATGTACTGGCTTTTGTCACTGAAGTAGGGGGTAAAACTTCTCATTCCGCCATTATGGCCCGGGCCCTGGAGATACCTGCTGTCGTCGGCGTTGGTAACGACCTTAGAAAAATAGCTAATGGTACCACTGTAATCGTGGATGGTTTCAAAGGATTGATTATTTGTAACCCTTCAGCCCGTATTCAGGAATACTATAAAAAACGGCAACGACTATATGAACAGCAATTAAGGGAGCTGGACAGATTACGGGATTTACCGGCAGAAACTCTGGATGGACATGCTATCCATTTAGTCGCCAATATTGGTACACCCAGAGATACTGAAAGTGCCAAACGTTACGGTGCCAGTGGTATTGGTCTATTTCGTACTGAATTCCTTTATATGGACAGGGATGATATGCCTGGAGAGGAAGAGCAATTTCGGGCCTATGTGGAAGTAGTTAAAGCCTTTAATAATCAACCGGTCACCATCCGTACCCTGGATATCGGTGGGGACAAGTATTTGCCCTACTTGAAACTGCCGGCAGAAGCCAATCCATTTCTGGGCTGGCGGGCCCTTCGCTTGTGTCTGGATACCCCGGAACTGTTTTTACCCCAGCTCAGGGCCATATGGCGCGCCAGCGCTTTTGGTAAAGTCCGGGTGATGTTCCCGATGGTGAGCAGTATTGATGAGCTTAGAGCTGCCAAGCAGTTTTTAGTCCAGGCCCGCGAACAAACCATTGCCGCCGGCCACCCTATTGGTGAGATTGAAGTAGGAATCATGGTAGAGACTCCTGCTGCCGCTATCCTTACGGATATCCTGGCCCCGGAAGTGGATTTTTTCAGTATAGGTACCAATGACTTAACCCAGTACACTATTGCCGTTGACCGCACCAATGCCCAGGTATCCCATTTGTATGAAAGCTTAAACCCAGCAGTGCTGCGCTTGATTAAAACTGTCGTAGACTTGGCTCACCATCACCACAAATGGGTAGCAGTTTGCGGCGAATTAGGTGGTGACCTGTTAGCTGCCCCGATATTGCTTGGGCTTGGTGTGGATGAACTCTCCATGAACCCGGCTAGTCTATTGAAAATAAAAGGCCTATTAAGACAGCTAACCTTTACTCATTGCCAGCGCCTGGCCAACAAGGCATTAGCCTGTTCTACTGCTGATGAAATTACCAATCTGGCCAAAAAAGAACTGCGTGCCATCAAAACCATGTTTCGTTAATTTGTAATCTACACCATAATAGTCTATAATGATTTAGATAGTATTAGTGGAGGAGTGACAGTAATGGATTTGCCCCTGCGCACATATCTTATAGAAACCTATGGCTGTCAAATGAATGAACGCGACACCGAAACCATGGCTGGCATTTTGGAAAGCCTTGGATATGTGCCGGTTGAAAAAGAAGAAGACGCAAGCATTATTTTACTCAATACTTGTTCAGTACGCGAATCAGCGGAAAACAAGATCTGGGCCAAAATGGGGGAGCTAAAAAAAATTAAACAGAAAAATCCCGATGTAATCCTGGGAATTTGCGGCTGCATGCCACAACAGGAAGTTACTATCCAGAAAATTAAACAAAGTTATCCCCACATGGACCTGGTCTTCGGCACCCACAATCTCCATCAATTACCGGAATTGCTGGCCAAAGCGCAAGCAGCCCGGAAAATGGTGGTGGAAGTATTGCATAATAACCCTGGTGTAATCATCGAAAACCTGCCATCCAGACGTGCTGACAATCTTAAAGCTTTTGTTACTATCATGTATGGTTGTAATAATTTTTGCACTTACTGCATCGTACCATATACCAGGGGTCGGGAAAGAAGCCGTATGCCCGAAGATATTATACGCGAAGTGGAAGATCTGGCTGCCAAAGGCTATAAGGAAATCACCTTACTGGGTCAGAACGTCAATAGCTATGGTAAAGACCTGGAGGTTGAAATTGATTTTGCCGGTTTGCTTCAGCAATTAAACAGAGTAAATGGGATTGAGCGCATTCGTTTCACCACCTCTCATCCCAAAGATTTAAGCGATCGACTAATTGAAGCCATTGCATCTCTGGAAAAAGTATGTGAACATATCCATTTACCCGTCCAATCCGGTTCAACTGCCATATTGAAGAAAATGAACCGCCGTTATAGCAAGGAAGACTATTTGCGTTTAGTCGAAAAACTGAAAAATGCTGTACCTGATATAGCAATTACTACCGATATCATAGTTGGCTTTCCCGGTGAAACAGAAGCCGATTTCGCTGAAACCATGGATTTAGTGGAAAAGGTGAGATTCAGTGCAGCCTATACTTTTATCTACAACAAGCGCTCTGGAACTCCGGCAGCAGAATATAATGATCAGGTACCTGAAGATGTAAAAAGTCAGCGTATCCAGCACTTAATTGACCGTCAGAACCAGATTACTCTGGAAGAAAATCTTAAGGATATCGGCAAAACCTTAGAAGTTCTGGTAGAAGGCCCCAGTAAAACCAATCCAGAATTCTTCTCAGGTAGAACCAGAACCAATAAAATCGTGGTATTTCGCGGAAATAGTGATCTCATTGGCAGATTGATTCCCGTTCGCATTGCCAATGCTAAAACCTGGCATCTTGAAGGGGAAATCATCTAAAATAAAGTATTTGGAGGTGGACACTAATGTCCAAAGTAATTGAAAAGGCAAGAGAGCTGGCTTTTGCTCTTAGTGAATGTCCAGAGTTAAAAGAAGTAAGAGAAGCCGAAATCGCCATGAATAAAGACCCTGAGGCTCTGGAAATAATCGCCGAATTCCAGGAAAAACAACAGGAATTTCAGGAAGCCTTTTTTGCCGGCAGAGAGCTCACACCTGAACAAGAACTGGTCAGAGCAGCCATCGAAAGCAAAATGGAAAACAATCCTTCCATTCGCAGGTATTTAGAAGCCCAGCACCAGCTGGAAAAACTCCTGCAAACCGTTAATACAGTCATAGGTCAGGCCCTCAGTGGTGACAGCGCTTGCGGCAGCGGTGGCTGTGCCTCCTGTGGCAGCACCTGTGGTTAATAACCAAATCCCCTTCAAGTTCAACACTTGAAGGGGATTATTCTGCTTTTGGAGCTTAATGACTTTCATTGCCATTGTTTGTGAAATATATTTTTAATGGAGACATCCGGCCTGTCAGGCGTTTTTCGGGGTTAGCCTGATTGGGGGGAAATTTTATGCAACAAAACAACCACTCTTATGATTTAAATGATTTGACTTTTTGTTTTACTTTTATCTTGATTGCTTTTTCAGCTTTTTTTCCTATTCTTTTGTTCTATTTTGTGGTGAACAAATTTCAAGCCATTACCATTACTAATATTTCAACTGAAACTATTTTTTTAATCTCGTATTTAATATTTGTTTTCACTTTATCTATCTTACACTTAGAGGGTATTAAACTAAACCGTAAAGTTTTTAACTGGAAAAATGCCTTATATTTTTCCAGCCTCTATTTCTACACATTTTTATTGATTAAAGCCGTTATAGTCTGTACTACAAAAATAATCATGTTATAATTTATTTAGTATACCGAGATTAAACCAGGGAGCGTGTAATGGCTTGAATAACAACTTAACCCCGATGATGAAACAATACCTGGAGATGAAAGATAAACACAAAGACTGTTTGTTGTTTTTTAGATTAGGAGATTTTTACGAACTCTTTTTTGAAGATGCTGAAATTGCTGCCAGGGAATTAGAAATTACCTTAACCGGTCGGGATGGCGGATTGGAAGAGCGGGTGCCAATGTGCGGTGTGCCCTATCATTCCGCTGATTCCTATATAGCCCGGCTGATTAACAAAGGTTACAAAGTTGCCATCTGTGAGCAAGTAGAAGATCCTAAACAGGCCAAGGGGATAGTAAGAAGAGAAGTAATTAGAATAATCACTCCGGGGACAATTATTGATACAACTGTATTAGATGAGAAAAGCAATAACTTTATCATGGCTTTACATTACGAAGATAATTTAATCGGCCTGGCTGCCAGTGATGTCTCCACCGGCCTCTTCCAGGTAACCCAGTTTAAGTGTGATCCTCACAAACAAAAATTGATAGATGAACTAGCCAGATTGAATCCAGCCGAAATTTTAATCTCAGAGTCTCTGGCTAATTTTATCGGTAACCCCCACCCAAACTGGTTCGATAATCAGGGTAAGAGGATTGTGACCGAATATCACTCCTGGGCTTTTGCCTGGGACTTTACCAATAGGACTTTAACCAAGCACTTTCATGTCAATGATTTGAAAAGTTTGGGACTTGACCACTGGAATTCAGCCGCCAAAGCTGCTGCTGCATTGCTGGATTACCTTCTGGCAACGCAAAAAAATTGCTTGTCCCATATTAACAAACTTGAATTATATAATATTGACAAAATAATGTATTTAGATGCAATAACCCGGAGGCATCTAGAACTAACACAAAATTTAAGGGATGGTAGCAGGGAACATACCTTGCTTTCAGTTCTGGATAATACCGTTACAGCCCTTGGCGGCAGAACCTTAAAGCAGTGGATTGAAAACCCACTTCTTAATTTGCAGGAAATAAATAATCGACTTACTGCCATTGAACAAATGGTATTTGATAGTCGCTGGAGACTTAAAATTAAACAGCTTTTAGCGAATGTCTATGATCTGGAAAGATTGGCGGGAAAGATAGTATATAAAACTGTAAACCCCAGAGACCTGGTAGCCTTAGGTTCAACCTTAAAAGTGCTGCCAGAAATAAAGAAACTTCTGGAGGAGAAAAAAGCTGGTCAGCTTCGATACATTTTTGATAATTTGTGCTTGCATGAAAGCATTGCCGCTTTAATCGAGGCAGCTATCATGCCTGAGCCACCCATTTCCAGTAAGGATGGCAATATAATTAAACCTGGCTTTAATGCGGAACTGGACAAGTTACGGACTGCAGCTACTGAAGGCAAGACCTGGCTGGCTCGTTTGGAAGCGGAGGAAAAAGAAAAAACAGGAATAAAGAGTTTAAAGATTGGTTATAACAAGGTTTTCGGTTATTATCTTGAAGTTACCAAAGCCAACTTGCATCTGGTCCCATCCCATTTCATTCGCAAACAAACTCTTTCAACAGGAGAAAGATATGTTACAGAAAGATTGAAAGAGTTAGAGGAAATTATACTGGGAGCGGAAGAGCAGGGGATTGAACTGGAATACCAGATCTTCTGCCAAATCCGCGAGACCATTGCTCAGGAAATCCCCCAGCTGCAAAAAACAGCAAAGCTCCTGGGGGAACTGGATGCTCTACTCAGTTTGGCAGTAGCAGCAGTACAAAATAATTATGTGAAGCCAGTACTCAATTTAAGTAATATAATCGACATCAAGAAAGGCCGACATCCTGTAGTAGAAAAAAGTCTCAACGGCCAATGGTTTATCCCCAATGATACTTATTTAGACAATCAGCAAAATCGCTTGTTAATCATTACCGGGCCCAATATGGGCGGCAAATCCACCTATATGCGCCAGGTAGCACTGATTGTACTCATGGCCCAGATAGGCTCCTTTGTCCCGGCAGAACAGGCTGAAATCGGACTGGTAGATCGGATTTTTACCAGAGTAGGGGCATCTGACGATTTGGCCCGGGGTCAGTCTACATTTATGGTAGAAATGCAAGAAGTGGCTAATATCCTGCATAATGCCACTGCAAAAAGCCTTATTATCATGGACGAAATTGGTCGGGGCACCAGCACTTTTGATGGTTTGTCCATTGCCTGGGCTGTTGCCGAGTACTTGAATGATCCTCAAAAAATTGGCGCCAAAACCCTTTTTGCAACCCACTATCATGAGCTGACCAAACTGGCTGAAAGGCATCCGGAAATAAAGAATTATTGTGTTGCCGTTAAGGAAGAGGGGGAAGACATAGTATTTTTGCGCCAGATTGTCCCAGGCAGCAGTGACCGCAGTTATGGTATTCATGTAGCCAAACTGGCTGGTCTACCGGCCGAAACAATCCTGCGTGCCAAAGAGATTCTGGAGCAGCTGGAAAATGAGCGGAAAGATATTAGCATCAGGCAGGAAATACCCTATTCAACCCCCGTACAGCAGCTGACCTTATTTAATGATTCCAATCCTATTCTGGATGAATTGTTAAATTTAAATCTTATTACTACAACCCCCCTGGATGCATTGAATATCCTGTTTAACTTGCAGAAAAAGGCCCAGGAATATCTCAAACGATGAGGAGGAGGTCTGATTGTCTAACAGGATAAAAATCTTAGACCCGATAACCGCCAACCAAATCGCCGCCGGAGAGGTGGTAGAAAGACCTGCCTCAGTAATCAAAGAACTGGTAGAGAACTCCATTGATGCCAGGGCCAGCAAAATAGAAATTGAAGTAGGCGAATCGGTATTATCCTATCTTCGTGTCTTTGATAATGGAATGGGGATTAGCAAAGAAGACCTTCCTCTGGCTTTTCAAAGACATGCTACAAGTAAAATAACGTCCATCAATGATCTAAATCAGCTTTTAACCCTGGGTTTTCGGGGTGAAGCCTTGCCCAGTATTGCTTCCGTATCAGAACTGGAAATCTCCAGCCGGACTGCTGATTCCATCAATGGCTGGAAATTCAGATTTTCCGGGGGCCATCTGGTAGCTGAAGAGGCGGTAGGCATGCCTGTTGGCACTGATATCATTGTACGCAACCTGTTTTTTAACACCCCCGCACGCAAAAAACATGTCAAATCAGAGTCAACCGAACTGGGTCATATTAAAGATATTCTCTTAAGATTCGCCCTGGCCTATCCGGAAATCGCTTTCAAATTTACTGCTGCCAGTAGCCGTCAGTGGCAAACCGATGGAAAGGGAGATTATTTTTATCCCCTGGTTTTGAATTTTGGTGAGGAAATCGCCAGCAAAATGCTTGAAGTCAAAGGCGAAAGTGCTGATGCCAGTATAAAAATCCATGGTTTTCTGGCTCCGCCAGCTTTTAGCCGGACAACCCGGCTGCAACAAATTATTTTTGTAAATCGCCGCCTGGTTCGCTCTCGCTTAATTTCCAGTATTGTGGAAAAAACTTTAAATACCCTGTTAGCCATAAACCGCTATCCAATATTTTGCCTGTTCATTGAAATTAAGCCTGAAATAATTGATGTAAATGTTCATCCAACTAAAATGGAAATCCGTTTTAGTGAAGAAGATCTAATAACTAAAGTAATCGAAAGTGCTGTCAAAGAGCAGTTTTTCCCACAGCAATCAGCCAAAACTATCATAAATAGTATGACTTTGGCAGATAAGAAAATCAGCAAGGAGCTTCCACAAGCACGTCCCTTGTTTGTAGAGCTATTTAGTCAACCTGCCAAACCAGATATTACACCACAAATTCAGGAAATAAAAGAATCCGCTCCTGATTATCCGCTTTCGCTCCCAGGCTGGCGGGTAATCGGGCAGATTTTTGACTCCTTTATTCTGTTGGAGGATAATCAGTGTTTCTCCCTGGTTGATCAGCATGCTGCCCATGAGCGAATACTCTATGAAAAATTGCTTAATGAAAAGGATTTCCGCACAGCAGTGCAACCCCTGTTATATCCTGAAACCATTACTTTGAACCCATTGCTTTTTCAAACCCTAATCGATAAAATCTTTCTCTTTCAGGACTTTGGTTATTTAGTTGAACATTTTGGGCAAAATACTATATTATTGAGAGCAGTTCCCCTGGGATTGGATAATGCTACTGCTACTGAACTATTCCATGATTTACTTGAACTGATGGTTGACAAACAGTATGAAAACATTCAGCGTTTACAGGAAAAATGGTTAATCTTAAGGGCCTGCAAAACAGCAATCAAAGCAAACCAGAAACTATCTCTACCAGAAATGGAAGCTCTAATAGAACAATTACATCAATGCACTTTACCAGTAACCTGCCCCCACGGGCGACCAACAAAAATTGAATGGCAACTAAAGGAGCTAGAACAGCTTTTTAAACGCACATGAGGTGAATAAATTGCAGTTTGTTGTTACCACTTCAAATAAAGCCTCGGAAGAGAGTATAAAAAAAGCCATATCCTTGGCACAGCGCTTACAGTTACCCTTTGTTCATCGTTCTAAAGTAAGGAATAATCCGGAGCAAGTATTAATTATTGTTAGTTTGGAAGATATCTTCATTAGGTATCAGAACAAAAATTTATCCTGGCATCCCAATATGGCAAAACTGAGAATATTAAATTTGATGAGAAACGGTCAGGACCCCCTGATCACGGCAGTAGACCCTCAACCAGGGGATCACATCCTGGATTGTACCATGGGCCTGGGAGCAGATAGTTTGGTTCTGGCCTATAGTGTAGGACCAACAGGAAAAATCACTGCCCTGGAATCGGAAAAGCTTGTTGCTGTTTTGGCCGAAAATGGTTTTGCGAAATTGAATGACACTATTTTAAAACCATTAACACAGCGAATTGAGATTATCAACAGTTCCTTTCACCATTTTTTAAATAGAACTCCCGGACAATCTTTTGATGTCATTTATTTTGATCCCATGTTTCAAATAACCAAAAGCAAGTCAACGGGTATTAATATACTACGATTAATTGGTAACCCGACTCCCCTTATGGCCGCCGATGTCCAGTTAGCGTTAAGCAAGTGCCGTCGGCAGGTTGTAGTTAAAGAGAACCTGAATAGTGACTTCTTTAAGAACTTCAGGCCAGACCAATTAATTAAAACCAGTTCTAATCTTGGCTTCGGTATCTATTATTCTAGTAAGCAAGAGGGATAGTGATGGATTATCAACCAGTTTTAATTATTGTAGGACCCACCGCCGTAGGTAAATCAGCAGTAGGCATTGAATTAGCCAAACTCATTGACGGGGAAATAATATCCGGAGATTCTATGCAAGTGTATAAAGACATGGATATAGGAACAGCTAAAGTACCTGTTGAACAGCGCCAGGGAATTCCCCATCATCTTCTGGATATTATCAGTCCGGAAGAGGAATTTAGTGTAGCCTTGTTTGAAACCCTGGCAGAAGCAAAGATTAAAGATATCTATGCCAGAAATAAAAAACCTATCATTGTTGGCGGTACAGGTTTATACATAAAAGCTTTAACTCATACCTATGATTTTACACCTTTCGCTGTGGACTGGCAGTGGCGCAAGAGCAAAGAAAAAGAAGCTACCTTGCGAGGGACCGAAGCACTTTGGCAGGAACTGGCAGCTATCGACCCAGTAACAGCTAACAAATTACATCCCAATGATCTCAAAAGAATAATCAGAGCTTTAGAGGTATATCATTTTACAGGAAAGCCTATCAGTTACTATCAGGAAAAATCCCGGCAAAAGGGCTTAAAAAGAAAGTATTTGATGTATGCATTAACTGCCAGCAGGGAAAAATTATATGAGCGGATAAATTTAAGAGTGGAACAAATGCTGGCAAGTGGCTGGATTGAAGAAGCCCAACATTTACTGGACAAATACAATTTAAGCAATACAGCCAGCCAGGCAATAGGCTACAAACAGATTTTCTCATATTTACGCGGAGAAATTACTTATCTGCAAATGGTGGAGGATATCAAGACAGCTACCCGCCGTTATGCCAAAAGGCAATTAACCTGGTTACGCCAGGAAGAAAATATCAACTGGCTGGATGTAACTGAACAATCAATCCATGATATCAGTAAAAAAATTGCTCAAGAGGCAGCAGGACTATGGGCAAAAATGTAGAAATATCTTTCCAGCAAAGCGTTTGCCCTTATTTATAAATTTAGATGGAGGTATAGAGAGATGACAACAACTAAATCCACTATTAATTTACAGGATGCTTTTTTAAATCAGGTCCGGAAGGAAAATATCCCGGTAACTGTTTATCTTGTTAATGGTTTTCAACTTAAGGGACTGGTAAGAGGCTTTGATAATTTTACTGTTATCTTAGAACAAGAAGGTAAACAACAAATGGTTTATAAACACGCAATTTCAACAGTAGCTCCCATTAAGCCTGTTCATTTTTCTTTTTCTGATAACCGCAATGTTAACCAAAACCAGTAAGTTAGCAAGGGGCTGGCCTGAAGGCCAAGCCTCTTTTTTCATAAGACTGGACAATCGGGCATAATTAATAAACAGTAGATGATTGAGATTGGGGGAGTAATCAATGTTAATTCAATTTAAACGTCAACAAAACCGTTTAGAGCCTCTGAATCTTACTCCTCATAAACCTCAATCAATTAATAACATCACTGAACAAACTAATAGTAGCTTCGTTGAAGAAATATTAAAAGAACTTAATGAATTGATCGGATTAGAAAAAGTTAAATATATCTTCCATGAAATCTATGCTTTTGCCAGGATTCAAAAAAAACGCCAAAAAGAAAAGCTATATAATGAACCAATGGTTTTACATATGGTATTTAAAGGTAACCCAGGCACTGGAAAAACAACGGTGGCTCGCATTGCAGGTAAACTTTTTCGCGAGCTTGGCCTTTTACAAAAAGGCCATTTGATTGAAATTGAAAGGGCTGACCTGGTCGGCGAGTATATCGGTCATACGGCTATAAAGACCAGAGAGCAAATCAAGCGCGCTCTCGGAGGTATACTGTTTATCGATGAAGCATATAGTTTGGCCCGGGGAGGAGAAAAGGATTTTGGTAAAGAAGCCATTGACACTATGGTAAAAGCCATGGAAGATCATAAAGATAATCTGGTTATAATTCTTGCTGGCTATCCAAGTGAGATGGAGTGGTTTCTGCGCACCAATCCTGGTTTGAGAAGTCGGTTTCCCATACATATATCTTTTCCGGATTACAGTATAGATGAATTAATGTTAATCGCAGAACAAATGTTAAAACAGCGCCAGTATGATTTTACTCCTCAGGCAAAAGAGCGTTTCAAGGAGCAATTAAAAAACCTCCCCCCTACAACCATTGTTAACGGTAATGCCCGGTTAGTAAGAAACTACATCGAGAAATTGATTCGCTGTCAGGCAGTTCGCCTGGTGAAGAAAGAAATTGTTACCCGGGACGATTTGATCCTGATCACTGAAGATGACATTTATTCCGCCACCGGCAACTACTTGTAAATATTTTTTTTTGCCTTTATACTGACAATGAGAATTTCATTTAGAATAAGGTGATTATTGCATGAAATTTATTTATGGTAATACAGATGGTATTCGCAAACATCTTTTAGACAAACTCTCTCAGATAAGAGGATATCAATTTGATAAACTATTACCATATGAAATGTATCAGCAACTATTATCAATATCTGAACAGCTAAACAGGGAAATTGCTATAGGTATTAATAAAAAAGGCAAAGTGGAGTTTATCAGTATAGGTAATAGCCAGCAAGTACCAGTACCTCGAAACTCTTATTTAATCATCCATACCCATCCACAAGCAACCAGTGAATTAAGTGAGCTGGATCTTTCTTTAATCCATTCCGGTCAAACCCAGGCAATCATGGCTATTGGGTCTTTTTCAGATACAATTCAAATCGCAAAAATCGATGACAGCCATGGGCTTACTGTTGAAAAATATACTTTGCAGGACTTAGCCCAGAAGAGCCTGGATATCATCGGGGTAGAAGGTTCAAGGAAAAACAAAATAGAGGATATTGACTTAACAGAAAAAGCATTATTGATAGCTTTTGATGAAGAGGGTGCCCTTGAACTGGAGGAATTATGCAAAACAGCCGGTATTCAGGTTCTGGATTGTGAAATTATAAAGCTAAGAAAGATTCATACCGGGCTCTTTGTTGGCAAAGGTAAAATCGTTGAAATAAAGAATAAGTCCCAGGTATTACAAGCAAATCTTCTGGTCTTTGATCACGAGCTCTCACCAGTTCAATTACGAAATATCGAGGAAATTACCGGGCAGAAAGTAGTAGACCGTACTACTTTGATTCTTGACATTTTTGCACAAAGGGCCCAGTCACGAGAGGGCAAACTTCAGGTTGAACTGGCACAACTTAAACATCTGTTACCTCGTCTAACCGGTCAGGGTAATAACCTTTCCCGCTTAGGCGGAGGCGTAGGTACCCGGGGCCCTGGTGAAACTAAACTGGAACAAGATAGGCGAAAAATTAAAAAGAAAATAGTATTATTAACACAGGAGCTGGCCGAAATACAAAAACACCGTCAAAATCAACACAAACAGAGGGCAACTAATAATATTCCGCACATATGCTTAACCGGTTATACCAATGCCGGAAAATCGACTTTACTTAATCTGCTAGCCAATGCCAATGTCCTGGCTGAGGACAAATTGTTTGCCACCCTTGATACAACGACGCGCCGTCTCCAACTCCCTTCGGGTAGATGGGCTGTACTAACCGACACAGTAGGTTTTATTCGCAATTTACCTCCAGGCCTGATTGCAGCTTTTCGTGCTACATTGGAAGAGCATTTGCGTTCCGATTTGATTTTACATGTAGTAGATGCCAGTAATCCATTTGCCAGACAACATATCAAGGTCGTTGAAGCTATTATTAAAGATTTAAATTTAGAAACAATTAAACAATTAATAGTTTTTAATAAAATAGACTTACTTAACGACCTGGATAGATTAAACATATTACTTCACGATCTTCCGTCAGATTATGTTTGCATTTCAGCCTTGAAAAAAACCGGTATTGATGAGTTATTAATCAAAATAGATACAATTTTAAACACAGAAAATGTTTACAAAGACACCCTTTGGTTTTTCCCTTATAACCAGGCCTCCCTTATTAGTTTAATTAGAAAGCATGGTCATATCGTTGAGGAGAAATACACAGATTCAGGTATATTAATTAAGGGCAGAGTGGAAAATAGATATAGTGCTCAACTGGAAATTTATGAGAAATAGAAAGGGAATGAGGAATTAACCATGAAGGACATCAACCGTTTACACACTCAAGCACTGGAAATGATCAAACCAATAGTGGCTGAAATAGAAAACAAAACTTTTTACCAAACGGCAAAGGTTTTGGAAGCTTTTCGACACGCTCAGGTTTACCAGCATCACTTAAACGGTACTAATGGGTATGGATATGGGGACATCGGAAGAGAAGCCCTGGAACACGTTTTTGCAACCCTCTTTGGGGCAGAAGCAGCTTTAGTACGACCACAATTTGTTTCCGGTACCCACGCTATCGCTACTGCATTATTTGCCATTTTAAGACCGGGGGATACCATCCTATTTGCTACAGGAAAACCCTACGATACCCTGGAAAAAGTAATAGGTTTTAAAAACGAGCCCGGAAGCCTTAGGGACTGGGGTATTAACTACCGCCAAATCGACCTTACCTCTGATGATAAAATTGACATATTTACCTTACAAAAACTTTTAGAAGAAGATAAGTCCATAAGAGTTGTAGCTTTTCAGCGATCCAGGGGGTATGCCTGGCGCAAATCCTTACTTCAACCAGATTTAACTGAAGCCTTTGCTCTGACAAAAAAAATTAGACCCGATGTGATTATATTTGTAGATAATTGTTACGGGGAACTGGTAGAAGGATTTGAACCAACCCAGTACGGCGCTGACCTGGTAGCTGGTTCTTTAATTAAAAATCTAGGTGGAGGTTTAGCCCCCACCGGTGGTTATATCGTAGGAAACAAGGATTTAGTAAATCTGGCAGCCGAACGTTTAACAGTTCCCGGTACCGAAGGCGAACTGGGTGCCACGGGTGATTTTTTGCGTTCCACCTTTCATGGTCTGTACCTTGCCCCCAGGATGGTTGCTGAGGCCCTGATTGGTGCAATCTATGCCGCTGCTTTATTCTCCCTGGCCGGGTTTGAAGTATCTCCTACAATAGAAGAGCCTCGCAGTGACATTATTCAGGCAATAAAACTTAACTCCGCCGAGAATATGAAAGCATTTTGCCGTGGTATACAACGTTTTTCCCCCATTGATAGTCACCTGACCCCTGAACCATGGGTAATGCCTGGCTATGATGTCCCAGTCATAATGGCGGGCGGGACCTTTATAGCCGGTTCAACTGCTGAACTCAGCGCCGATGGCCCCTTAGTTCCCCCTTACATAATCTATTTCCAGGGTGGTTTAAATCGCCATCATATTTTCCTGGCTGTTCAAAATGCTCTTGCCGAAATTATTGCCAGGAATTGATTGTATTCATATATTGAACTATGCTAAAATATTTATTGACCTTTGTATAATATAGGGGGTCTAAATTAGTGGATAAGTATGTAACCTCTAAGAGTAAAATATTAATAATTGATGATGATAAATTAATAGTAGCCATGGTGCAGGATCGCCTAACAAAAGAAGGCTTTCAGGTGACTGCTGCAATGGATAGTGTTTCTGGTCTGGCAGCGGTATATCAAGAAGCACCGGATCTGATTTTGTTAGATGTAATTCTTCCAGGCGGTAAAACAGGTGTGGAAATGTGCCGTATCCTCAGAAATGATACGCGGACAAGCCACGTTCCTATCATTATGATGACTTCCCGCAAGCAAACACAGGACGTGGTAGCTGGGTTGGAAGCTGGTGCTGATGATTATGTAACCAAACCCTTCGATCTGGATGAACTCGTAGCCAGAATAAAAACCCATTTGCGCCGGGCCAAGCAGGAAAAATCTTTTAATCCCCTAACAGGCCTGCCCGGAAATATTATGATAGAAGAAGAAATTAAACGGCGAATAAATGACAAGAGCCGGAAATTCGCGGTAATGTATTTAGATCTGGATAACTTCAAAGCTTATAATGATGTCTATGGTTTCCTTAAAGGTGATGAAGTAATCAAACTTCTAGCTCATATCTTAACCCAGTGTGTAAGAAACCTGGGTAATGTCGATGATTTTATCGGTCACATCGGGGGCGATGATTTTATCGCCATCACAACCCCTGACAAGGTAGATGAAATATGTCAGCAAATTATCACCCGTTTTGATGCTACCGTGCCTTTATTATACAATGCCGATGACCGAAAAAGAGGTTACATTGTTACAAAAGATAGACAGGGTAAAGAGTGCAAGTTTAGTCTGGTTTCCGTTTCTATTGCCGTAGTAAGCAATGAACATCGCAATATTGAAAACCACTGGCAGGTCTCCGAAATTGCTTCTGAGCTAAAAAAATACGCTAAGTCACAAGAAGGCTCTGTCTATGTAAAAGATCGCCGTACCAGATAGAGGAGGCAAATTATGGTTGATTATTACTGGGCCTATGTTTTGGTTATGATACTTGGTTTACTAGGAACATTTTTACCAGTTATTCCGGGCATACCATTGATCTTCATTGCTATTTTCATTTATGCCTGGAATACTAATTTTACTGTCATTAATATTGCCTGGCTCTTATTGTTTGCAGCTTTAACTGTCCTTAGCTGGCTAATCGAATATTTTGCCGGCATAATTGGCTCGAAACAGGCCGGCGTTTCCCGCTATGGTATGTGGGGATTGCTCATAGGAGGAATCCTGGGTTTTTTCTGGGCTCCAGTTGGTTTTTTAATAGGGCCTGTTCTGGGGTTACTAATAGGTGAGATACTAAGTGGAAAAGAACTTAAACAAATTCTCATTACTCTAAAAGGAGCCGCCCGGGGTTTTATTATTGGATTTCTGCTAAAACTGATAATTGCCTTAAGCATGATTGGAACGTTCCTCTGGCTAACATAAAAAATGTGAGTCTCAACTGGATAGTTGAGACTCACATTTTTCTATATAAACCAATGACTTTACCCAGGATAGAGACTTCATCCAAAATAATAGGCTTATACTTTTCATTCTCAGGTCTTAAAACAATTTTTTCTCCTTCAATAAAGAATCTTTTTATAGTCGCTTCTTCATCGATTAATGCCACTACGATTTCCCCGTTGTGTGCAAAAGGCTGTTGCTTTACAAAGACATAATCGTTAGGATAAATACCTGCATTGATCATGGAATCACCAATTACCCGCAACATAAATATATTTCCGCCTACCGGCAATAATCCCCGGGGAAAACGAAACCTCTCTTCAATGTTCTCTACAGCCAGAATCGGCAAACCCGCAGTAACCTTACCTAGCAAAGGAACCTCAACCATATCCTTCTCAAAATAATAATCGTTATCCGGTTCGTTAACAACAATCGCTCTAGGCAAGGCTGGATCGCGGCGAATATAACCCAGTTTTTCCAGTTGATTCAAATAATTATGAACCGTGGAGCTGGAACTGAACCCAACTGCTTTACCAATTTCCCGAACAGATGGCGGATAACCTTTTCTTTTTATCTCCTGTTTAATAAAATCCAGGACAGCTTGCTGTTTAGCATTAAGCTTATTATCCATAATGCACCTCCATCTCTCTTTTAAACTATTATACAGCAATTTGAATAGATTGCAAACAATAGTTCGCAAAAAAGAAAAACTTTTTTAAATCTTAGAAAGGATTATGGCAACTATTGTAGAATTAAAAAGGTGGGGTGAGGAGTATGTCAGGAGTAAGAGTGGCAATAGTAGGAATGGGGCAGGGTGGAAGCGCTATTTATCAAGTGTTAAAAACCATTGAAGATTGTGTCATTGTAGGTGTCTGTGACATAAATGAAGATGCTCCGGGTCTGAAATTGGCTCGAGCAGATGGGGTTCCTATTACCAACAATTTCTATGATTTTTTGGATACCATTAATATTGATGTTTTAATCGAAGCTACTGGCAAACCATTGGTCCAGGAAACCATTCGTAAACTTAAACCACCTAGTATGGCGGTTATGGATGCTCAAGCAGCTGATCTAATGATGCTTGTAGTTAAAGCAAAACAAAAACTGCTGGAAGAAAAGAAACAATTGCTGGAAATAAAAAGAATTAAAGGGGAAATGGATGCTATTCTGGCCAGTGTTCAGGAAGCTATTGAGGTAGCAGATATCAATGGATATATCAAATATGTCAACCCTGCTTTTACTAAAATCACAGGTATTACCGCAGAAGAAAGAATCGGCCAGAACATTTTTTCCGCCTCACCCGATGGTGCCCTGGCTGAATGTTTGCGAACTAGGAAAAATATTTATGGCTGGCGTACCAAAGTAGGAGGTACCAATGTCGAGGTTGTATCCAATGCTTCGCCCATTATAATAGATGGACAAATGGTTGGTGCAGTTGTGGTATTTAACCACTTAACAGACTTCATGAAAGTGATGGAAGAATTAAAAAGAAGCACATCAATAATTGAAAACCTGTATGATCGCTTAGGTCAAATTACAGGCTCTAAATATACTTTTGATACAATTATAGGCAATAATGAGGAATTGAGAAAAGTAATAAATATAGCAAAAAAAGCTGCCCTGAGTAATTCTACAATTTTATTGTTAGGAGAAAGCGGAACTGGTAAAGAGTTATTCGCTCACGCTATCCATCAATATAGTCTTCGGAGAGACAAACCCTTTATTAAAGTCAACTGTGCTGCTATACCAGATAGCTTGCTGGAAAGTGAGTTTTTTGGCCACGAAAAAGGAGCTTTTACCGGTGCAGTTAAGACAAAACTGGGTAAATTTGAACTGGCTAATGGAGGAACAATTTTTCTAGATGAAATTGGTGATATGAATTTATATTTGCAAGCGAAACTCTTAAGAGTTATACAGGAAATGGAATTCGAAAGAGTTGGTGGCACTCAAACTATCCAGGTTGATGTTAGAATAATTGCAGCAACCAATCGAGATTTAAAGGAACTGGTTCGCAAAGGTACCTTTCGGGAAGATCTTTATTATCGCCTGAATGTAGTGGAAATAACTATTCCGCCATTACGCCAAAGAAAAGATGATATCATCCTGATTGCAAATTCATTAATAGTCAAGTTTAACCGTAAGCTGGGCAAAAAAATAAAAGGCCTTTCTAAACAGGCAGAGATAATCCTGGAATCCTATGATTGGCCTGGAAATGTACGGGAACTTGAAAACGTGATTGAACGGGCCATGGTAATAGCTGATGAAGATTTAATTACTCCCAAACATCTCGTCCAGTACTTAGAACCTGTTTCTACCACTGCAACTCTGCCAATTGTTGAAGATCTTATACCTTTTGATGAAATGGAGAAAATACTGTTAAAGAAAGCCTTAGAGCGATTTGGTAATTCAGTTGAGGGCAAAAAAATGGCGGCAAAAGCCTTAAATATTTCTTTAGCTACCTTATATAACAAATTGAAAAAATACCAGTTATAACCCGTATATGCGGGTTTTCTTCTTTTTAAAATTTAAAAAAGATCAAACCCGTAATTTTCTTTATTTTAGAACAAAATGTGTGTTGTATACGTCAACAAATTTATTTTGCAATTGGCATCATTTTTGCAATAAACAAAAAGAAAACAAAAGGAGGTAAAATCCTAAATGACAATCAGAGAAATCCATGTGGATGAAATTAGGCTTGCAGTAGCAAACCTGGTAAAAGAGGCAAATTATTTTTTGCCTGAGGATGTAGAGAATGCCATAAAAAAAGCTACAGAAACAGAACAATCTCCAAACGGAAAAGAAATCTTGAATTTATTATTACAAAATGCACAGATTGCACGAGAAGAACAAATGCCTATCTGTCAGGATACCGGATTTGCTGTTATCTTTGTAGAGTTAGGTCAGGATGTTCATATCACAGGTGGTGACCTGATTACTGCCATCAATGAAGGAGTAAGATCGGGATATGTTGAAGGTTATCTACGGAAATCTATAGTCGGTCATCCTCTTGAACGGGTTAATACTAAAGATAACACTCCGGCAGTCATCCATCTTGAGATTGTACCAGGAAGCCAGCTTAAAATAGTGGTCGCTCCTAAGGGTGGCGGTAGTGAAAACATGAGTGCCTTAAAGATGTTAAAACCAGCAGATGGTATAACTGGAGTAAAGAAATTTGTCCTGGAAACTGTAAAAAATGCAGGTCCAAATCCTTGCCCTCCGATTATTGTCGGAGTTGGAATTGGTGGCACCTTTGAAAAATGCGCCTTATTGGCCAAAAAAGCTTTATTGAGACCTGTTGGTAGCAAAAACCCCGATAAAATTGCCGCAGAATTAGAAGAACAATTATTACAGGAAATTAACTCAAGTGGCATTGGTCCACAGGGACTGGGGGGCAAAATTACTGCTCTAGCAGTTCATATCGAACTATATGCTGCCCATATTGCTAGTTTACCGGTAGCAGTTAATATTAACTGTCATGCTGCCCGCCATAAAGAAATTGTTCTATGAGGAGGTAAATTATGGCTGAGATTATAATTACACCACCACTTACCGACGAAATGGTTGAAAGCCTGAAAGCAGGTCAACAAGTATTAATTACAGGTTATATCTATACCGCGCGGGACGCAGCTCACAAAAAGTTGGTTGAATTAATCGATAAAAACGAACCCCTGCCCATCGAGCTGAAAGGTCAGATTATTTATTATGTCGGTCCTACACCTGCAAAACCCGGACAGGTAATCGGATCTGCTGGGCCTACTACCAGTGGAAGAATGGACGCTTATACACCAAAACTCCTTGAAAAGGGTCTGAAAGGCATGATCGGCAAAGGACTCAGGTCCTCTGCCGTGAAAGAGTCAATTATCAAAAATAAAGCGGTATATTTTGCTGCCATTGGGGGCGCAGGAGCCTTGCTGGCAAAATGCATTAAAAAAGCGGAAGTAATAGCTTATCCTGAACTGGGGGCTGAGGCAATTTATTCTCTTTATGTAGAAAACTTTCCTGTAATCGTCGTTAATGACTGCTATGGTAGTGACCTTTATGAATTAGGAAAAGAAAAATATGCAACAAGCTAAAGGAGGCATAATTCATGAACATCTATGAAAAAGCATTAGAGTTGCACCGTAAACACATAGGAAAGATTGAAGTTATTTCTAAAGTGCCAGTCAATAATGCTGAAGAGCTGAGCCTGGCTTATTCACCCGGTGTAGCAGAACCATGTCGCGAAATCAGTAAAGAACCGGAGAAGATCTATGAATATACTGCTAAAGGCAATCTAGTTGCAGTAGTTTCCGACGGGACCGCAGTGTTAGGTTTGGGAGATATTGGGCCTCTTGGAGCAATGCCTGTAATGGAAGGAAAAGCTGTATTGTTTAAAGAATTTGCCGGCGTAGATGCTTTCCCAATTTGTTTAAATACCAAGGACCCTGATAAAATCGTGGAAACAGTAAAATTACTGGAACCTACTTTCGGTGGAGTAAATCTGGAGGATATCGCAGCTCCAAATTGCTTTATCATAGAAGAACGGCTAAAAAAGGAAACAAACATTCCTATTTTCCACGATGACCAGCATGGTACAGCCATTGTAGCAGCTGCCGCGATTATCAATGCATTAAAAGTTGTAAATAAAAAGATTGAAGAAATAAAACTAGTAGTCAATGGTGCCGGTGCCTCTGCCATCGCTTGTACTAAACTGTTAATGAGTTTAGGTGTGAAGAATATTATTATGTGCGACAGTAAAGGTCCCATTTACAAAGGTAGAAAAGAGGGGATGAATCCCTATAAAGAGGCCATAGCTGAAAAGACCAATCAGGAAATGGTGACAACGTCCCTCCGTGATGCTTTAAAAGGCGCAGATGTCTTTATGGGCCTTTCCAAAGCAAAACAGGTTGATGTAGAGATGGTAAAATCCATGGCCCCCAATCCGATTATCCTGGCAATGGCTAACCCCGAGCCTGAAATCATGCCGGAACTGGCCAAAGCCGCAGGAGCAGCAGTGATAGGAACTGGCCGTTCTGACTATCCTAACCAGGTGAACAATGTTCTGGCATTTCCTGGCATCTTCCGCGGAGCATTAGATGTGCGGGCAACAGATATTAATGAAGAAATGAAGCTAGCTGCTGCTTATGCTATAGCTAATCTGATTGCTGAAGCTGAGCTTTCACCTGAATATATTATACCTAAACCTTTTGATCCCAGAGTTGCACCTGCAGTAGCTGCTGCTGTTGCCCAAGCCGCTATGCAGTCAGGTGTTGCAAGAATAACTGTAGATCCTCAACAAGTAGCAGAAAACTGCAAAATGCTAGTTGAAAAAATTAAGAATCGAAAATAAGTAAAACAGGGGAAATACCCCTGTTCTTATTTTTTCCTGATTTTAAGTTGAGTACCAATACTAACTTTAGCAGGATTTATGATTTGATTGTCCTGCATTATCTGAACAAATTCAAATCCAGAGCCATAAAACTTCTTGCTAATTTCCCATAAGGAATCACCACTTTTTACTGTGTATAAAAAATATTCTGGTTGAATTTCAGATTGAATAGTTTTAGATTCCTGTTCCTGTTTTATTTCTGAACTGTTAGCCTTTTTTTCTATAGGAAAAGGATCCCCAATTTCTTCTTTATTAATTTCTTCTCCTGGCAATGAAACAGGCCTTTCTGTGACCGGTTGTTCTATTTTTCGCATAACTGGGTATAAAAAGGCAAAAATTATAGTAAAGAAAAGAGCAACCATTAATAAATACTTGTAATAAAAGGCAAAATTACTATCTTCAGGTGAATGGCTCAATGGAACAGGGCCTTGCCTGTGCGGTTTACTGTTAACTTGATTGATTTGTTGTGTTAGGGTATAATTTCCATCTTCTTTTAAAGAAAGTACAATCACAGTTGGAACATTTATGTATTTAGTAATATCAACAGCCTCATATTCTGAGCCAGATAATTTTACCCAGCCCAAGACTTCCACCTTATTTTCATGACTGAAGGCTAAAATTTTTTTCCATTCTTCAGCCGGAATCATGGCTTGTCCATGAATTGTCGACTTTAGCTCTGCCCACAAATAATTAGTAACACGTTTAGCATGTAAATCACCAAAAAGAATCGCAATACCTTTATTTTCCCGGTATAAATTTTTTAAATCAATATCAATAGTCCATTCAATTAAAGCCATAAAAATACCTCCAAAGGAAGGGGTTTTGATGACTCGGCAATTCTGGCCAATCAGTAATTGTATAATATCAGTGGAAGATAAACAGTTAAATTATCCCGTTGATGTGTTTCAAGCCTATTACTATAAGGCTGCCCCCAAATACATAGTAGGGATTATCGATAAATGGATTAAAGGCAAGGATCTAACAGAAAAAGACTATTATCTGTTAATAAAAAAACTCTTTAGTTTCAAGCCCAGAAAAAATACATTGTCTGCTAACAGTATAGAGAACCTATGTGGCGTTTATTGGGCTAATGGTTGGATGATAATTGAGGAAAAAAAATACGAAATTGAAAAACTCTTTATCAGATACTGTCTGGGAAAAATACTGGATGAACATACCTGTCCCTTAATAAATAAATATTTTCCCCAGCTAAACTTTAACTGGGAGCTATACCCATTACCAGAAGGCGAAGAGCGAAAACTATTATTACAGATAAAGATCGCTTTCATGTTCTCTCTTTACAATTATATCAACTATTATGAATCTAAACCAGACAGAATAGGGGGATTCCTTAACTATTTTTTACATGAGATGGAAAAAAGGCTGGTTTTTATCAACCAAATTTGGCTTAAACATGGAGAAAGTATCGAATATATACCGATTTTTGAAGATGATTTCAGGCATTTCTCATTAGAACAAGAACAATTTATATCTAATGTTATTTCTAATATCTTCATTAATGAATCAACTTCGAGCCAATTAAATAAGATCATCGAAGAAGCCCTAATACAGCAAGCCAAAATGGCGATTGAAAAGCAAGAGCCTCTAAACCTTCAACCATTAATTATAAAAGTTGTTAGCTTGCAGAAAAGTAAAGAATTTTTGCAAACAGCCTTGCTCTGCTATGAACATGGATATTATAATTCAACTGTGAACAGGTGTTATTACGCTATGTTGCGCTGCGCTAGAGCTTTATTATCAACTATAGGTCACGTCAAGCCCTGGAAAGGGAAAAGCCTGCGTTCCATGGAGTCCCATGAAGAAATAATTGAAATGATCGAGCTTAAATTAATTAAAGAAAGAAATTTACTTCCTGAAAGCAGCTTACAGGATTTTAAAAAAGTTCTTTTTTGGCGTATGCTAGCTGATTATGCTGAAGAAGAAGTGAAAAGTACCCAGGCTTTTAATATGTATAAAAAAGCCAGCAAGTTTTATAAAGATTGCCTAAATGCTATTGCAAAAATCGGAGGTATTAATTAATGTTATTATATTTTCTCATTAATAGACCCTGTGAGTTGAAGCTTGTTTTAGGGGATCATTTTTTCGAAGTCGCCCGAACTAAACCTGAATTTATAGATGAATGGGAAAGCTATTGTCAAGAATGCGGAGCTAATTTTTCCTATTGTACTGCTGGATGCTGTGGATGGATTAAAAATAGTATCGATTGTCGAAGATTAATAAAACTAGTTACGGATATGCGTAAACCTCAGCTGCTATGGGAGATTTTTAACTTTTACGAACAAGAGATTAATCCAGAACTTTTTTGGGATATAGTTTTACCCTATACAACCAGTGATAATGTTTTATCAGTTTTGGCTGATTTCTGGCAGCTAGCCAAGGAAAAAAATTTATTGCCGTTAGAATGGCATGCACTTGCCCAAGCCTTTCAAACGGCAACAGTATTAAACGAAGAGATTATTGTTTTTCGCTAAATTCACTTTCCGGGTTTGTTAATAATGGGTTTAAAGCAGCTGATTGTTTTAGTTTTTCTTTAACAACATGGGTATAAATTTGTGTTGTAGATAGATCAGCATGACCAAGAAGCTCTTGAATATCCCGTAAGGGTACCCCCATGGAATGGAGTAACGTTGCACAGGTGTGGCGCAAGGTATGAGGAGTCACTTCAGAACCAAGTCCTGCTTTTCGTGCCAGAGTTTTAATTAAATTATACATTCCTATACGTGTAAAAGGTTTGTTGTATTTCGTTAAAAAGAGGTAATTGGTGCTCTGGGGACCTCTTTCGCTAATATACTCCTGCACTAACTGCAATGCTGGCCCTATTAATGGTACAATCCGATATTTCCCGCCCTTACCATAAACCGTTATTTCTCCGGCTTCAAGGTTGACATTTTCCAGCTTTAGGTTAATTAATTCCGAAATTCGCAATCCACACGTGAGAAATACATATAAGATAGCTTTATTTCTTTTTATGTATTTAGTTTCTTCAGCACTGGCCAGTATTTTCTGGCTTTTGACTGTGGATAAAAACTTAGGCAATTCCCGGCGTCTGCGTTCCGTGTAGCCCTTGATACGCAAGGTAGGATCCAGGGGAATAAACCCTTTAAATTCTAGGTATCTAAAAAATGCTTTGAGGGAAGCGATCTTACGAGCCAAGGTACTTTCCTTAACGCAAAGATTATCAGTTAAGTAGAGGATATATTCTAGAATAAGTTCAGAATTGATTTCCTCAATTTTAGAGATTTGCTTGGTTTCAAAAACCCAGCGAAAGAACATTTGAATATCACTCATATAAGCATTTACTGTTGCTGGCGATTTTTTGCGGCTAACACCGGTTTGACCTAAACGTAAATGAACAGAAAAAGATTCCAGCAAATTATCTAGATCGGATATTGTAGCCGTTAACAAAGTAAACCCTCCATTTTCTTTATGCACCTATACATAAGACACATTATGTATAGGTGTATCTATCTGTTTTTTATTTCCCCTCGATTTGACAATAATATGTATCCAGCAATGTTTCAAGCTCCTGGTTAATTTGTTCTAATTGCTGTATAGCTTGATCTAGCCGAAGTAAAAACTCCAATAAGTTCCCCAGCTCAACCATATCCAGGTTTGTCAAATGATTTTCTGCCTGTTTTATTAACTTATAGACATTAATGCCATCATTATAATCAGAAAGGTCAATTTGTGCCTGACAAAAATCATTAGCCTCAATCTCAGTGATTAATGTTTTGGCTCGAAATAATTCGCTACTCAATTTGCTAACTTTGATAATTAATAAAGATAGATTTTCTTTTTCCTGTAACAAGGAACGCAACTTCTGGTGGTTTCTTTCCAGTACAATTTCGGTAATTTCTTCACTGGATGCAACCCGTACTTCATTGTGAACTCTGATGTAGACCTTATCCCTGACTAAATGCAAGTAACCTTGACCCCGTTCGACTCTTATTACTAGAACCTCTTTATCTTTTACCTTTGCTTTATAGATATCAGGCTTTAATGGAGGTGAAATAATATCTCTACACAAATTAATAATTCTTTGCTCCAATAGATCATTGCTCTTAAAACCTACTACTTGTCCATCATCATCGACTCCAACCAGTAAGTAACCACCATCTGAATTGGCAAAGGCTGCCAGGTCTTTCGCCAGCTCAAAATGCTGGGTAATTCTGGGCTTGTCTGCCTCTGGCAAAAATAACCCCCGTTTAAAATCCACGTGATTATTTTCACCGGCACTTATCATTGCCATTATTTGTTTAGCAGTCAAAGGTTTCATATTTTACACCTACCACAAGCCAGTTCCTCAAGCTTTTGTAACTGTTGTCTGGTTCCAATGGCAATCAAAATATCTCCTGATTGCAGTAATTCTTCGGGGCCAGGGTTCGGTTTTAGTTTGCCTTCCCGCTGGATTGCAACAACCATGGTCCCCGTTTTTTCTCTGATTCCACTATTTTTTAAATCCTTATTCACCAGAACTGAGCCATCTGCAATTAATAACTCCTCTATTTCCAATTCAACATCTTCTACACAGACCAGAGTATCTACGAAATCCACAGAAGCCGGTTTTATAATGGAAATGGCCATCCGTTGTCCGCCAATTATCGCCGGTGAAACTACCTTATCTGCACCTGCTCTATATAATTTTGCTTCCGACTCCTTTCTCTCTGCTCTGGCAACAATCGTAATGCCAGGATTGATTTCTTTTGCAGTGAGAGTAACAAAAACATTGTTTGCGTCCCCGGGTATGGCACTAACTAGTCCTTTAGCCCGCTCAATCCCTGCTTTTCGCAAAACCTCTTCCATACTGGCATCCCCAAGAATCGCCAGAACCCCTTCCTCCAGCAAACTATTGAACAGATGTTCTTCCTGTTCAATAACGACAAAAGGTGTCCTTTCTTTTTTGAGCCTTTCGATTACTTGTTTCCCTACTCTACCTGCACCGCATACGATGATATGGTCACGTAATTTGGCTATTTCTTGTTTCATTTTTCTTCTCCCCAATAAATCAAATAAATCCCCTTCAACAATAAGCGCCCCGATAAGCCCCAGGGCATAAAGGATTAGTGCCAGCCCAGCATATGAAAGAAAAATGGTAAAGTATGTACCCGGCACTGATAATGGTTTAACCAAACCATATCCCACTGTAGTTAATGTAATTGTAGTCATCCAAAGGGCATCTCGCAGGGAATAATCCTCAATTAACATATATCCGATGGTTCCTAAAAAAATACTGACAAATACAGTAGTGTTGCATAAAATTTTTTAAAATTTGTCAAGCTGGGAATTAATTCGATTTAACACAAAATAGGACGAATTATGCGTTTTTTAGCTGAGAAATATAAAAATCTCCTTTATAATAGAGATTAAGGGTAGTCCTTGCCCAAATCTCTAATATAAAGGAGAAGCTATAATGCAAGGCAAGGATATCACAAAATCCACATTTTTTCAATTGTTTCAGCCAATTTTTAACGAAAAAATTTTTCAGCTTATTAATAACGCAGGTGTTGACAAATACGTTAAAAAACTGACAGCACTTAAGCTATTCTATCTTCTG